>JANONN010000060.1:0-7323 GCA_031420835.1 Ignavibacteriales bacterium
GAGGTTCTTGACCGGCTCGACAAAAAACGATGGGTGAACATCGAGATCAAATCGAGTTACTTCTTTAGGGAGAAACGCGGATTGTTAGAACGGCGTGTGCTTGAGACGATCTATGGCGCCGGATATGAGCATCACGCAATGGTTTCCTCATTCAACCATGACGTGCTTTCCACGGTCCGAAGCACGAACAAACGCATTCCGATTGGCGTCATCTATAACTTCCCTCATGACTTTCTCCGATTGCCCTCAAACCTTGCTGGACACGTTGGTGCCTCCGTTTTCGTTTGTGCAAAACGTGAGCTGACGAACTCCATGCTTCAGAATGCCCGACGGCACGACATTGCAGTCTATGTCTATACTCTAAACTCTCCTCGTGATGTAGAGAGAATTAAAGCCATGGGGGTGGATGGGATTCTCTCCGACAATGCGGACGATATCGTACGTCAGGTCAAAAGAACATCATGACCGTAACCACTCACCGTACATGTTCTATGGCAGTGAGGTTGTCCAAAAAGTTCAGTCACACTGAGCAGCAGCGCAGTCCCGATGTTTTCTGAATCGGGACGAAGTCGAAGTGCGAATTTTGCAGAGAACCGCCTTCGACTTCGTTCGCAGAAAACGCTCACTGTGCTCAGGCTGACTGTTTTGCTTTTTCTTAGACAGCCTCGAACTCTCTTGGTTTTTCTGAACTACACACGTGTAATCCCTACGGGATTAGCGATGCTGACGTGTTTCGCGGATAGACTCCGTAGGAGTCGTCCCGATGTTTTGCATCGGGATAACAAGAACCAAAAACAGGGAAGGAACTCCGTAAGGAGTTCAACAAAGATTGCCCGCACCTGAAGGAGTCATCCTTCCTTGCACGCAGTCAGTTCGATGTGTATATTATCCATAGCTGAAACGAGTATGGAAATTCTATGATCTTTCTCCGCTGGTTCCTCCTCATTCCTATCGCCTTCTTTCTCGGTTGTTCCGTCGACGATGAACTACCCTCCGACACTGCCGAGTTATTCGAAAAGGCAGTGACTCTCTTCAACGACAAGTCATACAGGCAATCGGAAGTCTTTTTTGCTCAGGCGATGTTGGTCTTCGAACAACGTGGCGCTCAAGCAACGATGGCTGAAATTGCAGGCTATCTCGGGAGGATCAGCCTCGAGCTTAGTGAATTTCGTAACGCAATTGATCAGCTTGAGGGTGGAATTAAGTATGCTAAACAGGCAAACGACTACCGTGAGGAAATGAAGCTTCAGTCGTACCTTGGTCACGTCTACCGGGAGATGGGTGAATACGAAGACGCAATTCGATCATATCGAACAGTTCACGCACTTGCGGTCGCATTCAATGACGGAGAGACGGTAGCGCAAACTGACTATAGTATTGCCACCACGCTGTTTTATGACGGAAAATACGAGCGCGCAAAGGAATCTTGTGAAAGCGCACTATCGTATTATCGCTCACGTTCGAACGACGAGAAGCTCGGAGCAACGCTTTGGCTACTGGGAGAGATTCATACACGCCAGGCGCGTTATGCCGAAGCTCTGAATATTTTGAATCAGGCCGAGAGTGTCGCAGATCGCTCGTCCGATCCGCTTCTTGTTCCAAGGATCAAGATGAGCATCGGTCGCATGTATCGTATCAACGGCAACTCCTCTGTTGCGCTCCAGCATTTTCGAGAGGCCACGAATGTCCTTCGGTCGAAAAAAGGGGGGAGGCAATACGAAGTGGTGCTTCTCTTCGAGATTGCCAATGTCTATTACGACGCAGGTCAGTACGAAAACGCCAAGCGTTTTTATACAGATGCCAATACGATTGCGCGAGCACTGGGTGATCGTATCAGCGAGAACTATCTCTATCTCTATGCTTTTCGGTGCAACGAGAAGCTGGCTCAAATTGACCAAACCCCTGCCAATGCTGAGCGTGTTGCGAAAGCCTATCGGCAACTTGCCCCCCGGTTCGCAGAGTTGCAGTACCGCTCAGGTGAGGCGATTGCCTACGCAAAGGCCGGAATGCTTTACGAAACAGCCGGAATGCTAACGACGGCCAGAGAGATGTATCTGCAAGCAACATCGTTGTTTGAGGAGCAGGATGGAGAATACCGTGTTCCGGAGTTGCACGATCCGTATGTTCGGGAGATCGGGATCAAACAAGATGATGTTTATGAACGTCTTGCGACCACCTTGATGCAATTACGTTCGCCGGGTGAGGCTCTTGCCATTCTCGAAAAAGCACAGACAAACACATATCAGGCGCAGCTCCGCATCAGCGAGTTTGAGGTTCGACATCCGCAATTGAAAGATGATGTCGCTCAGATGAGAAAACTTCTCCGGGATGCTCGACAGATGGAAGTGGAGTTGTCCGCTCTCCTCGCATTTCGGCAGCGAGGGTCAGCTTCTCAAAGGATCAACGAACTTCGCGCTAAAGTCGTAAAAGGGAAGTCGGATATTCAGAAGCTAACGGCAAAGATTGTTTCCCTCCATCCAAACTATGAACCGCTAACAAAGGGTACGGCCACGAAGCTTGTGGAAATTCAAAGCCATATCCCGCGTGGTACCGTGGTAGTGAAGTTCCTTCCGACAAATGGACAGTTAGTGATCTTCGCTCTCTCCCGAACACGCTTTGAGATTAAGGTCAGTCCGATTCAGAAGCGACAGCTTAGCGGAATGATGGAGGAGTACAAACGTTTACTTCAAGATCCGCGCGTCTATGCAGGATCGGCGGGAGAGGCGAGCGTTCCTGTGATGACACGATTCGCCAAGCTTTCGACTCAATTGTACGACCATCTCATCAGGCCCGTCGAGCCGCTCATCGAACGAAATCTTGTTATCATCACAGACAAAACATTCGAGGGCTTTCCGCTTCATGCTTTGGAGCGACAAGAACCGAACGGCGTGAAGTATCTTATTGAGATGACGAACGTTGATTATCTCCCGTCGCTCTCATCTCTAAAGTACAAGACCGCCACATCGTTACGTATTCGGGATATCGTTGCGGCGGGGAACCCTCTCGGAAAGAATTGGTCCATTGATTATGAGCTTCGGGATATCCGAAGTTTCTACAAAGAAGCTAATATTGTGATCGGCATGGAAGCTTCGTGGGAGAATATCAGACGGATGCGTGGGGATGTGTTACAACTTTCAACTGAGTTCGTTCAGGATGAGAACGGCCGGCCATGGGGATCGGTCGTCTTGGCTGACGGACAAACCCCTGAAAGAGAAGAGATGCTACCCTTCGGCTTCCTTGCCGGGATGAATACGTTTCCTGTTGTGTATCTCTCAAATCAGATCGGTTCCGGTACAGGATTGACGAGCGTTCACGCGTTGTTGCTGAGAATGAACGGAACATCGGATGTCTTTTTCAATGCATGGTCTGCCGACCGAAAAGCCGCAAAGTTCTTCAGTGAGTTCTTCTTTACATATCTTTCAAATGGTCTCGCCCCCGGCGACGCCTATCGCCAAGCCCTTCTCAATCTCATCAAAACAAGAGAAGTGAATCATCCACGCTCGTGGGCACAGTTCTTCCATTATGGCGTGGGGTGAGATCTCCAGTTTCTCCGCCTCAGGCGGAGCAAGGCTTAATAAACTCCGATTCCGTTTTTCTATCGGGGCTTCGCCATGGTGAAAGTCCCGGTATTGTGGTTTTTCTAATGGTTCTTAACCGTTTTCTATTGTACATTTGACCGTGATGACGATACGGATCTTCGTAACAGGCGGGACATTCGACAAGGAGTACAACGAGCTGAGCGGCAAGTTGTACTTCAAGGACACACATGTCCCGGAAATGCTGGAGCTTGGCCGTTGCCAGGTCTCCATCGAGGTCCAAACATTGATGATGATAGATAGCCTTGAAATGACCGACGCCGACCGGAAAATGATCCTCGAAAATTGTCAGAATGCAAAGGAAGAAAGGATTGTCGTCACCCATGGCACGGATACGATGGAGCAAACGGCCAGAGTCTTGGGGGAGGCGATCAATGGGAAAACGGTTGTGTTGACAGGCGCAATGGTCCCCTATAAGTTCGGGAGCTCGGACGGACTCTTTAATCTTGGTAGCGCTTTGGCGTTTGCCCAGACGCTTCCCAAAGGCGTGTACATTGCGATGAACGGAAAATGCTTCCTCTGGAACAATGTTCACAAGAATAAGCTAAGCGGTCAGTTTGAAGAGATTACCCCCTAACAACACAGAGACCTTTGGATATTTGAATTCCATTGAGTATCTTGTTGCCACCTTGTTTCAAGGAACTGTTGATGGCGCCAATCTCTTGGAGACCATAATTTCCAGATGACCAGCGGGTTTCTGCTGTTCCTGCAACCCTTGACGCGTCGCTTCTCGATCTTCTTTGCACCGTCGTCCAGTTCTCATCCCCTTTTCTCTCCTCAATCACCTGTGAAAGCCACGATCTTCTTCGTTCTTTGTGGATTGATCATAAGCGCTTGCAGTGTTGCTGAGCCTGACGATCCAGTTCAACCAAGAACTCATACAATTGCTCTAATTGACACGTCCATACTTCTTTCGGCTCGGTTCTCGGGTTCTTCGCCAACACCTGAACTGCGTGTCAATCTCACAATGACTGTTCAAACCCAAGCGGACTCAGCGCGGATTCTCAATTACGAGATTGAAGTTGGAGGGAGTAGCCGCCAACTTCTCTCCCCTCTTGCCACCATTTACAATGGAACGCACTACGTTGTCTCCATCAATGAAGTGTTTCAGAATTTGAAACCGTGGAATTCAAAACCAAGAGTACGCATCGCTCTCCTACTACGAAGCTACCTCAACAGGAAGGACTCATTGCGCACCTTTGAACTTGTGAAGTCTCAGCCTGTGCAATGGGATTCCTCTGTTGAGCAGGGATTGAAAAAGGTTTCGGTTGCGACGAATCAACAGATAACGAAAGGAATCGTCTGGAGCAAAGACAATGAGGGATTTTTCTTCCATGTCATCAGCTCACAGAAAACTTCGATTCAGTACTACAGGCTGTGGGACTCCTCCACTGTCTCCGTAACTCCGCTGACCGCGTCGCTTCGGGCGCTTCATCTTGCAAACAACAACCAATCGTTGCTCGTCACGGATGCCGGAACAGGACCATCGAATCTCTATGTTATCACTCGATCCACCGGCGTTCAACGACTCATCTGGGAAGCCCGCGATAGTATTCAAGTCACATCGGCTCGCTATTCTACGTCTGACTATCGGATCGCGTTCTCGGGAACGAGGCTCCCGCCCGGTTCAGAACATCCGGTGTATCTGATGGACTTGCGCGACCCGAGCGTGGTGCGACTTGAGCTTCCATCCCGCTACCAATCTCAGCAGATCACGAGTTGGTTGACGGCCAGCAATGACAAGTTCGTTTTCAATACTCAAGGAGCTGCGCTTCACTTTTACTCAGTCGGCGCCGCTTCACTTTCTACTGTGACATTTCCTGAGCCATTCCGTCCACGACTCCTCCTCCCCGATGGCTTCGGCGTGTTGGGCATTCGTATCGAAGAAGCTGATATCGTGGTACGCGAAAGCCATCTCTGGCTCTACGATATCAGCCAAATTCCGGTCCGACAACTTACTTTTCTCCCCGAAGTTGTCTCCGATCTTGAGCTTTCGCCCAACGGAAAACTCCTCGCATTCACGTCACAGCGTGGCGGCACTCTCCAACTGTTCGTTTTGACTGTAAGTAACCTCCTCGAGAAGCGACAGTAGTTCGTTGGGTTTTTTTGAAAAGGCTGGAGTATCTTCCTCAGGTCATTCAACTCTCGGCTCAATCAATTTCTTGGGAGATCTACAACTGTCAACATCACTCGATCTACTCTGCATTAACACCATTCGCACGCTCTCCATGGATGCCGTCCAGAAAGCAAAGTCGGGTCACCCTGGCCTGCCGATGGGCGCTGCACCGATGGCTTACGTGCTCTGGACCCGCCACCTCAGGCACAATCCAGTAAACCCGAAGTGGCATGATCGCGACCGCTTCATCCTCTCCGCAGGACACGGTTGTATGCTACTTTATTCGTTGCTGCATTTGACCGGCTACGACCTTTCGCTTGATGAGATCAAACATTTCCGGCAATGGGGAAGCAAAACCCCGGGGCATCCTGAATCACATCTGACCCCCGGTGTTGAAACGACAACGGGACCGCTCGGTCAAGGATTTGCAAACGGAGTGGGGATGGCGATTGCGCAGAAATATCTCGCGGCGCGATACAACCGTCCCGGATTCGACATCGTCAACTATCACATTTTTGCTCTCGTGAGCGATGGCGATTTGATGGAGGGCGTAGCATCGGAAGCTGCATCGCTCGCGGGTCACCTGAAACTCGACAACCTCATCTATCTGTACGACGACAACCATATCAGCATTGACGGCAGCACCGATCTTGCATTCACCGAGGATCGCGGCAAGCGGTTCGAAGCGTACGGCTGGCACGTGCAAAAGGTGGACGACGGAAACGATCTGGCGGCGATTGATAAGGCGATCAGTGAGGCAAAGAAAACTTCCGGTCAACCCCATTTGATCCAGATTCGCACACACATTGGATTTGGGAGTCCAAACAAACAAGACACAGCCGAGGCACACGGCTCCCCGTTAGGAGAAGATGAAGTAAGACTGACGAAGAAGAATTTAGGATGGGATCCAGAAAAGCACTTCTTCATTCCCGATGAGGCGTTGAAGCACTTTCGAACGGCGGTCGTTCAGGGAAAACAATGGGAAACCGAGTGGAGCGAACAGTATGCAGAATACGGAAAGCAGTTTGTGGATTTAGCAGATGAGTTGGAAAGGAGCCGGAAAGGCAATTACGGCGAGGCCTGGAAGAAAGCATTGCCAAGCTTTAGCGAAGCCGGAATGGCAACTCGAGAGGCATCGGGGAGAGTCCTTGCGGCAATCGTTCCGCATTTGCCCACGCTGGTGGGCGGTTCAGCCGACCTTACGCCGTCGAATAATACGTTGGTGAAAGGGATGGGAGAATTCCAATCGGGCAACTATGGTGGGAGATATCTGCGATTCGGCGTGCGCGAACACGCTATGGGCTCGATCCTGATTGGCATCGCACTCACGGATGGGATGATTCCCTACGGGGGAACGTTTCTCCTCTTCTCCGAATATATGCGTCCACCCATCCGACTCGCTGCGATCATGGGAGTGCGACCGATCTTCGTTTACACGCACGACAGTATCGGGCTCGGGGAAGATGGTCCCACTCATCAGCCGATCGAGCAGCATGCGGCACTCCGCGCCATTCCGAACATCACAGTAATTCGTCCTGCTGATGCGAACGAAGTTGTGGCTGCCTGGAAGGTTGCCATCGAACATCGTGGCGGTCCGGTTGTGTTGGCATT
>JANONN010000061.1:0-13588 GCA_031420835.1 Ignavibacteriales bacterium
AAAAGAGCATACTCATCTATTTTGTCAGGCAGTTCCTTTTGGACAAAGATACGGTCGAATTCTTCTTCAGCTTTTCGCGCAGCGTCGTTGCTGTGATACATTGTAACGATACGTTGTGCGAGTGTGCGCTTGAGATCGCGCGGATTGACAGTGGCATCGGCGAGCTTCTTCTTCATGCTCCTTAACTCCTCATTTGATATATCGGTAACGAGTTCAAAGTAGGAGTAGATGAGGCTGTCTGGAATGCGAAGGGTCTTTCCGTACATCTCACGGGGTGATTCATTGATGCCGATGTAGTTGTCGAGTGATTTGCTCATCTTCTCGACGCCGTCGGTGCCTGTGAGAATCGGCGTCGTGATCGCAATCTGTGGTTCGAGTCCGTACTCGCGCTGAATGTCTCGACCCACAAGCAGGTTGAATTTCTGATCTGTTCCCCCAAGTTCAATGTCAGCTTCGATCGCCACGGAGTCCATTGCCTGCGCAAGAGGGTAGAGGAATTCGTGAACGCTGATCGGTTCTCCCGCTTTGTACCGCTCGGTGAAATCGTCTCGCTCTAACATTCTCGCGACGGTGTAGCGACTGGCAAGTTGAATGACGTCGGCAAAGCTCATCTTTGCGAGCCACTCTGAATTGTAAAGCATTCGAACTCTCGCGGTGGAGAGGATTCGCGTTGCTTGTTCAAAGTACGTCTGCCCGTTGCGCCGGGTTTCTTCGAGTGTGAGAGAAGGGCGGGTCTTGCTTTTGCCGGAAGGGTCGCCGATCATCCCCGTGAAATCTCCGATGATGAGAATCGCCTGGTGTCCAAGGTCTTGGAACTGGCGGAGTTTTCGCAGCACCACAGAGTGACCCAAATGGAGGTCCGGACGGCTTGGGTCGCATCCGAGTTTTACCTTAAGCGGCTTGTTGGTTTGAATGGATCGGTCGAGTTTCCGTACGAGATCATCTTCCGGGATGATCTCCGCGGTGCCTCGCTTGACCAGATCCATTTGTTCATTCAGTGGGGGAAACAATTCTTATGAATTACTCCTTTTTAATCGTCGTGAAATCTCTCTCTGAGCGTCACGCTTGGCGATTGATTCGCGTTTGTCGTAGCTTCGTTTCCCGCGAGCGATGGCCAGTTCCACTTTGGCATATGGGCCTTTGAAATACACGCTCAACGGGACAAGAGTTTGTCCCGTATCGCTTGCAATAAGTTTGCGGATCTGCTTTCGATGCAGAAGGAGTTTACGAGTTCTTCTTGGTTCGTGGTTGCTATGTCCGCCATGCTCGTAAGGACCGATGTGCATGCCGAGGAGGAAGACTTCACCATTCTTGACAACTGCATAGCTATCCTGAAGGTTGGCGTTCCCCTGCCTGAGGGACTTGACCTCGGTTCCTGTGAGAGCGATACCCGCTTCAAAGGTTTCAAGAATCGTATAATCGTGTCGTGCTTTCCGGTTGGAAACGACAACGCGCTGCTCATGCTCGGGCATCCGTCCAATTTTTTTCTTCAACATAACTGAAAAGAAAAAAAGAATCAAATGCTGGGATGAAATGGTCGATGAAAAATTTTCCACGTGGTTAACATGGACGCCAATCTGTGAGTATGCCTAGCTCGCACCCTGTCGCGCCTCAGATCATCGCGAGCATCGCAATCTACACCATATGCGTTCGCCTACACTCATCTCAAGTCTCACATCCGCTGAATCCGTCCTCATCCGCGAAATCCGCATAGGTTGCCTTTTGCGGCAGTTATCGGTATATTCCCGACGGTTTTTCGCACTCAAAAGCTGCCAACATCGAGAAAAATCACACGCGTCGAACTTCTGAAAGGAATCTCATGGCGGAGCGCCAGTATGATCTTACAGTGATCGGAGCGGGCCCGGGCGGTTATGTAGCCGCTATTCGTGCCGCTCAACATGGCTTGAAAGTAGGAATCGTAGAAAAAGACAAGCTGGGTGGTATTTGCCTTAACTGGGGGTGCATTCCTTCCAAGGCCTTGCTCAAGAGCGCTGAGGTCTATCAGACCTTTAAGAAATCTGAAGAGTTTGGCATTTCTCATAAAGACCTCTCGTACGACTGGTCGAAGATCATCAAACGAAGCCGCGACGTCTCCGACAGGATCACCAAAGGTGTCGAATACTTGATGAAGAAGAACAAGATTGAGGTGATCTATGGTACCGGCAAGCTAACAGCCCGAAATGTTCTGGAAGTAAGCTCGAATGGCAAAGCGACTGACACGATCAAGACTAAGAACATTATCCTTGCGACGGGCGGACGGCCCCGTTCCCTGCCCGGTCTGACCATCGACCGAAAGAAGATTATCACGAGCACAGAGGCGATGATCCTTGAAAAACAACCGAAAGAAATGCTCATTATTGGCGGAGGAGCAATCGGGATTGAGTTTGCCTATTTCTACAATGCGTTTGGCACGAAGGTAACGGTTATCGAGATGATGCCGTCCATCCTTCCAAAGGAAGACAAAGACATCACGAAAATTCTCGAAGCGAGTCTCAGAAAACAAGGGATAGAGCTGCTCACCAATACAAAAGTCGAATCCGTCGAAGTCGGGAATGATGTTTCCGTCAAAGTCTCAGGCAAGGATGGAACGAAAACGTTAAAAGGAGAGATAGCCCTTTTGGCAATTGGTGTTCAGGGGAATGTAGAGAACCTCGGGCTTGAGGCCGTAGGAGTAAAAGTTGAGAAGGGTGCGATCTTGACAAACGAATTCCAGAAGACGAATATTGACGGCATTTATGCCATCGGTGATGTTGCAGGAGCGCCGTGGCTGGCTCACGTTGCGTCACATATGGGAATCGTTGTGGCCGATCATATTGTCGGCAAGGCGAAGCATGGCATTGATAGAACCAATATCCCAAGCTGCACCTATTGCCAGCCGCAAGTTGCAAGCGTTGGAATGAACGAGGAAGACGCAGTGAAGGCAGGTTACAAAGTGAAGGTTGGAAAGTTTCCGTTAAGACCGTTGGGTAAAGCAATGGCAATTGGGGAGACAGAGGGGACTGTGAAGCTGATCTTTGACGAGAAGTACGGCGAGCTTTTAGGCGCCCACATTATCGGATCCGAA
The DNA here is from genome assembly GCA_031420835.1 of Ignavibacteriales bacterium. Taxonomy (GTDB): domain Bacteria; phylum Bacteroidota; class Ignavibacteria; order UBA10030; family UBA10030; genus JANONN01. The sequence continues at coordinate 3,065 of JANONN010000061.1, forward strand.
GCAACTGAAATGATCGCTGAGTTGGGGATGGCCAAATCGCTGGAAACGACCTGGGAAGAGATTCAGCACACCATGCACGCACATCCGACACTTTCAGAAGCGGTGATGGAAGCAGCCGGAGATGCTTTCGGGAAGGCGATCCATATTTGAGGAACATGATTACAGCGGTCAACATTGGTCGCACTCGATACGCGGATGCCTGGGAGCTGCAAAAGAAGCTCTTTGAGATGCGCCGTTACGGCTTGGTTGGCGACATGTTTCTCCTTACCGAGCATGAACATGTCTATACATTCGGCAAAGGGGGAGACGAGAATCATCTCCTTGCCAGCGAAGATGAATTGAAACGGAATGGCACGGAGGTGTTTCATATTGATCGGGGCGGCGATGTAACGTACCACGGGCCCGGTCAAATCGTCGGTTATCCGATCCTCGATCTTAACAACTACTTTGCCGATATCCACCGCTATCTCCGGTGTCTCGAAGAAGTCATCATTCAGACGTTGCTTGAATATGGAGTCGAAGGAGAACGAGAGGAGGGTCTTACCGGTGTGTGGGTGAAAGGCGAAAAAATTGCGGCAGTCGGTGTGAAGATAAGTCGTTGGATTACGATGCACGGTTTTGCGTTCAACGTCAACACTGACCTGAGCTACTTTGATCGGATTATTCCGTGTGGTATCTTCCATAAGGGAGTCACGTCGCTCGAGCGCGTGCTGGGTCGGGAAGTTCCGATCGAAGAAGTGCAGTCCAAGCTGGTCGAAGAGTTTGGACATGTGTTTGGATGCAAAATCCAGAGCTTGTCTTCAGATGAACTGATGAAGAGCCCCGCCATAGGCGGGGCGATGCGCGCTCTCCCTCAATCGTAATGTCTCACAAGGCGCGCAAACCGGTCAAGAAAACGACGAAAGGAGTTGATCGAAGAATGAGCACTGTAAACTCGGAAGTTTCAGTGAAGAGATCGAAGAAGATTGATCTTTCACGAGAAGACTTACTGCGAGTCTACCGTACGATGCTAACCGCTCGTCGGATTGACGAGAAGCATTTGATCCTCCTGAAGCAAGGGAAATCCTTCTTCCACATTGGCGGGTCGGGTCACGAAGCAGCGCAAACCGCCGCCGCGATTAACCTGAAGTCGGGATTTGATTACTCATTTCCGTACTATCGTGACATCGGATTCTCGCTTCAAATGGGAATCACTCCGGAGGAGTATTTTCTGGCCGCTTTTCACCGTGCCGAAGATCCGAGCACGGGCGCCCGTCAAACGCCGGGGCACTACGGAAAGAAAGACCTTCGCATCGTTACGCAGTCAAGTCCGACAGGGACACAGTATCTTCAAGCAGTCGGCATTGCACTCGCTGCCAAGAAAGAGAAGAGCAGTGAAGTGGTATATGTCTCATCAGGCGAAGGCGCTACGAGCGAAGGGGAGTTTTTTGAGGCGATCAACTGGGCCGCTCGCGAGGCTGCGCCTGTGATCTTCTTCATTCAAGATAATAAGTATGCCATCTCTGTGCCCGTGCATCAGCAAACTGCGGGTGGCTCTGTATATGAAGTGACGAAGGGCTTCAAGGGTCTGAATCGCTACAATGTTGATGGAACGAACTTCGTCGAGACCTACAACGCGATGATGGATGCGGTCGAGAAGGCTCGCAAAGGGGAAGGTCCCAGCTTGCTCGTCGCAAATGTTGTGCGACTGCTTCCGCACTCTTCGTCTGATGATCAATCCAAGTACCGTTCGAAAGATGAAATCGAGCGCGACAAATTGCACGATCCTATTCCCCAAATGGCGCGCTTTCTCATCGAGGAAGGATTCCTGACCGACGAAAAAGCGACAGCGATGGTTGAAGAGGTGAAGAAAGCCGTTGACGCTGCCGCCGATTGGGCTGAGACCAGAGCGTTGCCGGAAGCAGACACTGCAGAGCTTCAAGTTTACGGTGTAGCACACGCATCCCCACAGAAAGATTTCGTTGAACCCGAGCACAAAGGAAATCGTGTGGTGATGGTTGATGCGATCAATCATGCCCTGCACGAGGAGATGCAACGTGATCCGAAGATGGTTATCTTCGGCCAAGATATTGAGGATGGCAAAGGAGGAGTCTTCACCGCTACAAAAGGGCTATCGACTAAATTTGGAACTCAGCGGGTGTTCAACTCACCACTGGCTGAGGCGAGTATCGTTGGGGTTGCGATTGGAATGGCATTGAAGGGGTGGAAGCCTGTTCCGGAAGTTCAGTTTGGAGATTACATCTGGCCCGCGTTCATGCAGATACGGGATGAGTTGGCGATGTTCCGGTATCGTTCGAATGGAACATGGACGTGCCCGGTCATTATTCGCGTTCCGGTTGGTGGATATATTCATGGCGGACACTACCATAGTCAGTGCATCGAAAGCATTATGGCGCACGTTCCCGGCATTCGTCTGGTGTTCCCCTCCAACGCCGCTGACGCGAAAGGATTGTTGAAAGCAGCCATCCGCGGCGATGATCCGGTTATCTATATGGAACACAAGGGTCTCTATCGTCAAGGATATGCTGCAAGCCCGGAGCCGGATGCGGACTATGTTCTTCCACTTGGAATCGCCGCCATCAAACGTCCGGGAAGCGACATCACGATCATCACCTATGGTGCGATGGTTCAGAAATCTATGGAGGCGGCAAAGAAGATGGAGGAGAAGGGTGTAAGCGTGGAAGTGATCGACCTTCGTACGCTGAACCCACTCGACTCTGACAGCATCTACGAATCGGTTCGCAAGACCGGCAAAGTTCTGATTGTTCACGAAGACACATTGACGGCGGGATTCGGCGCGGAGATCGCTGCGCTGATCGTAAAGAATTGTTTCGAGAATCTTGATGGTCCGGTGATGCGGGTGGCGGCGTTAGACACACCGATTCCGTACAGCCCACCGCTCGAGGATGCTGTGCTGCCGAATGAGAAGAAGATACTTACGGCATTGGAAGAACTGGCGGCATACTGACACATATGGAGCAAGTGAAAGTATATTATGATCGAACGGCAAATACATTGACTGTTTGGTTCGGTCGCCCGGAAGATGAACGTGTTTCCGAAGAGACGGGTGATGAAATTGTTCTTATGAAAAATCGGTCCGGAAAAGTCATCGGATTCGAGAAACTCAATTACTCGCCCTCATCATCAGAACAAGTCCGGATTGCTTTTGAAACCGTAACGAGCTAATTGCTCAGTAAGGAATCCTCCTATGCAAGTCGAAGTCGTCATGCCCAAGATGGGTGAGAGCATCCAGGAAGGGAAAATCCTTCGCTGGACAAAAAAAGCCGGTGATAAAGTCCAGAAGGATGAAACGATCCTTGAGATCAGCACCGACAAGGTTGACTCAGAAATCCCTTCACCGGAAAGCGGCATCTTAATCAGGATCGTCGTTCCGGAAAATGACACCGTTCCCGTCGGAACAGTGATTGCCTTCATTGAAACGGATGTCTCACTGGCAAAGGTTGATACATCTTCACCGTCAACAATTGCGAAAGAGACGAAGCAAGAAATCAGCAAACTCGAATCAACTCCGATTGAGCCAGCAAGAATGGAAGCGGCAACGGTTTCATCGCGGGGGCGGGATGGACAGCGATTCTATTCCCCATTGGTTCGCACGATTGCGCAGAAGGAGGGAATCTCGCACGGAGAGCTTGATCAAATATCCGGCACCGGTGTTAGTGGAAGGGTGACGAAGTACGACCTTCTTTCCTATTTGAAGAATAGAGGCACAATGTCGTCGCCGGCGCATCCAATGCCTCACTTTGGAATTCAATCGTTAGACATGAAGGAACTTCAGAAGAAGTATCCCGCTCCGCAATACCGCGTTATGCAGATGGACAATATTCAGCAAAAGATGGCCGAGCACATGGTGAAGAGCATCCACACGTCGCCTCATGTGCAAGCCATTGCAGAGTGTGATGTAACAAAGATCCTGGATTTCAGGACAAAGAATGCGGATCGTTTCGAGAAGCAAGAAGGATTCAAGCTGACCTATACGCCATTCTTCATGGAAGCAACGGTCCGTGCGTTGAAGGAGTTTCCGTTGGTGAATAGTTCTGTTGAAGGGGATAAGATCATTCAGAAGAGCTTCATCAATCTTGGAATAGCTGTTGCGGGTCCGAAAGGATTGATTGTCCCCGCTGTCAAGAATGCGGAAGGGAAGAACTTCCTTGGGTTGGCACGTGCGATGAACGACATTGCCGTGCGGACGCGCAATAACAAGCTGACGCTGGATGACATTCAAGGCGGCACGTTTACCATCACGAACTATGGTGTGTTTGGAAACATCATTGGCATTCCTATCATCAATCAGCCGCAGGTCGCCATTCTCGGATTCGGAGCGATCAAGAAGCGCCCTGTGGTCATCACTGATGCAGAGGGGAACGATATGATTGCCATTCGTTCTATGGTTTATCTCACACTTTCCTTTGACCACAGAATTCTTGACGGTGCCATAGGCGGACAGTTTATCATGAAGGTCGTCGGCAATATCGAAAACTTTGATTTTGGCGGAGCGTTCTAAATGGAAATTGTGATTCAAGAAATTCTCGTACAAGAGCATGAACCTCGTCGTCGTCCGGAGTGGCTGAAGGCGAAGATTCCCGGCGGACCCAACTACTCCCGACTCAAAGGTATCGTTGACACACATCGTTTGCACACGGTCTGTGAGGAGGCGCGATGCCCGAACATGGGCGAGTGTTGGAATGCCGGCACGGCGACATTCATGATTCTCGGTGATATCTGCACGCGTTCGTGCGGGTTCTGCGCAGTGAAGACGGGTCGGCCCGACTACGGTCTCGATTGGGATGAGCCGTATCGAGTGGCGCAGGCTGTCGAGCGACTTGGACTGCGACACGCGGTCATCACTTCGGTGAATCGAGATGAGCGCAAAGATGGAGGTTCACCGATCTTTGCCGAGACGATTCGGGAAATCCGCCGTCGTGTTCCTGATTGCCGTGTTGAAGTGCTGATTCCTGATTTCAAAGGTGATGAAGAGGCTTTGAATACTGTTCTAGATGCAAAGCCGGACGTGCTGAATCATAATCTTGAAACCGTCCCACGCCTCTATATGACTGTTCGACCACAAGCGAACTATCGGCAGTCTCTCGAAGTTCTCGATCGCGCAAAGAGGCGTGGTTTCTTGACTAAGACAGGGCTGATGCTCGGATTAGGAGAACAAACAAACGAAGTGTTGGGAGTAATGAGAGATATTCGGGAAGTGGAGGCGGACATTCTCACCCTGGGTCAATACCTTCAGCCCACAAAGGATCATCTTCCAATCGATCGCTTTGTTCATCCTGATGAATTCCGAATGTTGAAGGAGGAGGGAATGAAGCTGGGGTTCAAGCATGTTGAGTCGGGTCCGCTTGTTCGAAGTTCTTACCACGCCGAGCAACACGTTTGACATTTCGCCGAAAATCTTCTTGCAAATTCTCCAATTTTAGCTTATCTTTTTCAGCTAATTCTTGAAACCGCAGCCGTTTAGATGGAGGTTTTTTCGTGTACACACAGCCCAGAACACAATTTTTCAAACAGGAAGACACAGACCTAAAGTGGTTTCTGGTTGATGCCAGCGGCCAAACGTTGGGGCGTGTTGCGTCCACGGTAGCCCGAATTCTCCGTGGGAAGCACAAGCCGAAGTTCACACCGAACGCCGATCTTGGCGATTTCGTGGTCGTTGTGAATGCCGAGAAGATTCGCGTCACTGGAAAGCGCGTTGAAATGAAGGAGTTCTTTCATAATACCGGTTTTCCAGGTGGAGCGCGATTTGAGTCGTTCAAGGAACTTGTTCAAAAGAAGCCGGAATGGGTGTTCGAGCACGCCGTCAAAGGGATGCTTCCCCATACTCGTTTGGGCCGGCGCATCATCAAGAAACTTAAAATATACCGTGGGGGAGACCATCCTCACAGTGCGCAGAAACCAGAACCTTTAGCTGTCTGAGGAACCACCCAGTATGCATCCCATTGTCAATGTTGGACGAAGAAAAACTTCGGTGGCAAGAGTGAAGCTGACGGAAGGATCCGGAAAGATTGTCATCAACGGGAGAACTCTTGAGCATTTCTTTCCCATTGAGACACTCCGGCAGGAAGTGTTAAGACCCTTCGAGGTTACACAAACCGCCGGCCGATATGATGCCCATGTTCGTGTCGCAGGTGGTGGAAGCACCGGACAAGCCGGAGCGATCAAGTTAGGAATTGCCCGCTCGCTTGTGGCACTTGATGAGGATCTTCGCCAAGCTCTTCGTGGTAACGGAATGTTGACGCGCGACCCGCGGATGGTGGAGCGCAAAAAGTACGGCCAGAAAAAAGCTCGTAAGCGATTCCAGTTCTCGAAGCGTTAATCAATCAATAATCATATTCTCTGATTCGACCGGCAGTGTCCCTATCGTGGCGATGAGGATTCCGGAAGAAGACGACGGGAATAGAAGAACAACTAAGAAAGGACCTACCATGCCACGTGTTGAACTCGAAGCACTCCTCAAAGCAGGTGCGCACTTTGGGCATCTGACCCGCCGATGGAATCCCAAGATGAAGCCCTACATCTTCATGGAGCGGAATGGGATTCACGTCATCGACCTCAAGAAAACTCAAGACCTACTCGAAGCCGCATGCAACGCAGTCTCGAATGCTGTTGCCGACGGAAAGAGAATTCTCTTTGTTTCCACAAAGCGCCCCGCCTGCGTAGCTGTGAAAGAAGAGGCAAACCGTTGTGGCGCATTTTATGTGACCGAACGTTGGCTGGGTGGGATGCTGACGAACTTTAGCACTATCCGAAAAAGCGTCAAGCGTCTGACGAACATCGAGAAAATGGAAAGCGACGGGACGTTTGAGAGTCTGACGAAGAAAGAGCGACTCACGTTGAATCGTGAACGCGACAAACTTCAGAATATTCTAAGCGGTGTTGTGGAGATGACGCGTCTTCCCGGGATGCTCTATGTGGTTGACATCAAGAAGGAGTCAATTGCGGTGAAGGAGGCGAACCGTCTCGGAATTCCCGTGATCGCAATCGTGGACACGAACAGCGACCCCGACCCAATTGACCGCCCCATTCCCGCGAACGATGATGCTTTGAAATCGGTGCAACTCATTACGAGAGCAATGGCGGATGCGGTTCTCGAAGGAGCGGAGAGAGCCTCGGCTGCACAGCAAGCCGCGATGGAACAGGCAGACCAAACAAAAGAAAGCAAGGAAGCGCGGGAACACTCATGAGCAAGCGAGAGGAAACGATAGTTATGCCAGCAATAAGTTCGGAACTTGTGAAACAACTTCGCGAGAAGACTGGCGCTGGAATGATGGACTGTAAGCGAGCATTAGAGGAGACCGGTGGTGATATGGATGCGGCGCTTGATTATCTTCGCAAGAAGGGTGCTGCAACAGCCGCCAAACGGGCAGACCGTGAAACGAATCAAGGCGTTGTTGAGTCCTATATTCACGCTGGCGGTCGAATCGGTGCCATGGTGGAGTTGAATTGCGAAACAGATTTCGTGGCGAAGACCCCGCAATTCAAAGTACTCGCCCACGACATTGCCATGCAGATTGCCGCGATGAACCCGCAGTTCATCTCGCGCGAAAACGTACCGAAGGGACTGATAGACAAAGAGTTGGAGATCTACAAGACTCAAGCGGAGAATGAAGGGAAGCCGTCCAACATTTCTGAGAAGATTGCAGTAGGCCGGCTCGACAAGTTCTACCAAGAGGTTTGTTTGATGGAACAAAGCTTCATCAAAGATTCTGGAAAGACGATCAAAGATCTTCTTGATGAGTCTATCGCTGCCATTGGAGAGAAGATCTCTATCCGGCGTTTCCAGCGATTCCATCTCGGCGAGGAAAGCAAATGATGTGAAATGATCCCGAACCCCTTCGGGATTTTTTTTGACCAAGGATACGAGACAAACATGATCGATCTTCGATATAAGAGGATTCTCCTCAAGCTCAGCGGCGAGTCCCTGATGGGCGTGAAAGACCACGGCATTGATCCTAAAGTACTTTCTCACTTTGCGGAAGAGATTCGAAGCGTTCGTGAGCTCGGCGCCGAAGTCGGTATCGTCATCGGTGGCGGTAACATCTATCGCGGTGTGCAGAATTCTTCAGACGGAATTGACAGAGTCACCGGTGACCATATGGGGATGCTGGCCACCGTAATCAATGCGCTTGCGTTGCAGAGCGCTTTGGAGCATCATGGCGTTGTGACTCGCTGTCAGACGGCGATCAATATGGAAAAGATCGCGGAGCCGTTCATCCGTCGCCGCGCCATTCGGCACCTTGAAAAAGGTCGTGTCGTCATTTTTGCTGCCGGCACAGGAAATCCTTACTTCACCACAGACACAGCGGCGGCCCTGCGTGCGATTGAAATTCAGGCTGACGTTATTCTCAAAGGGACGCGCGTAAATGGGATCTATGACTCCGACCCGGAAAAGAATGCGAAAGCTATTCACTTCCCTGAGATCTCCTATTTTGATGTGTTGAGGCGCGATCTTAAAGTAATGGACCACACGGCTATAACGCTTTGCAAAGAGAACAAATTGCCGATCGTTGTGTTCAACATGAACAAGACGGGGAATCTGCGAAAAGTAGTAACAGGGGAAAAAGTGGGATCAAGGATATTTGAGCCGGCGGGAAGTCTCGAAACGGTTTCTTAGGACGGACACACAACAATAAGGAACTTGCCATGGTTAAAGAAATCCTGAAGAATGCCGAAGAACGAATGAAGAGGAGCGTGGAAGTCGTGAGGGATGAACTTGCAAAGATTCGAACTGGCAAAGCCACAACGGCGCTCTTGGACGGTGTGAAGATCGATTATTATGGGACAATGACACCGTTAAAGCAACTTGCCAATATCAGCACACCGGATATTCACACCATTACGGTGCAACCGTATGACAAGGGAGCAACGCAGGCAATTGAGAAGGCAATTCTCAATGCGAATCTCGGGCTGAATCCTTCAAATGATGGATCTCTGATTCGCGTACCGATTCCGCCGTTAAACGAAGAGCGCCGTCGTGAGCTTGTCAAGTTGGTCAAGAAGTTTGCCGAGGAAGGCAAGGTGGCGATCCGGAACGTCCGACGCGACACGATCGAAAATCTCAAAAAGTCCGAAAAGGATGAGCACTTCTCGGAAGATGAGCGCAAACGAGGCGAACAGGAAAGTCAAAAGCTGACCGATAAGTATATCAAAGACATGGATGGTCTCGTAGTGTTCAAAGAAAAGGAAATCATGGAAGTGTGATTGACCAATGAAAGGTGCGTGAACATGGAATCCCGGTCCCGACTTGTCGGGATCGGGTTTCCTTTTTTGTGGGCAAGATAACCTGTAACATCTTTTGGAAACAATCGTAAGAGAGAAGCAGACGTTGAAAGGAGCATCAATCAAAAGCTGTGAAGGAGTTGTAGGGTGAGCGTGTGTGGTGGAACTCCTGATCAAAACGGGGCTACACATCAGCGGGAGTTCCTCCCGCCTTCCTCCCGACAACTCCCTTTGAGCGTGGGAAAGGAGTATCAATCATGAACCAACAATCCAAGAAGCTGTACCGCAGTCAGAGCGACAAAATCATTGGCGGTGTGTGTGGAGGCGTCGCGGAGTATCTTCAGATCGACTCCACCGTCATCCGAGTGTTGTGGATTCTTCTGACGTTTCTCGGGGGTTCGGGTATTATTCTCTATATTGTCTCGTTGTTCATCATGCCTGTAAGCCCCGTTCAGACCCCTCTGAACCGTTCGTCCGGTAACGCATTGACGGTTTTGGGAATTGCTTTGATCGTTGTAGGTGCGGTGGTGTTTATGGAAAACATGGATCTTGTTCACTTCAGAAGTCTATGGCACATGTCATGGGACTATCTGTTGCCGATACTCCTCATCACTGTAGGTGCTTATATACTTCTGCGACCACGGAAGCAGCAGAACGTGTCGCCAAACCTCGGCGAAGAAGCGCAACCTGCAACGGAGTCAGGAAGCGTCAAAACCCTGAGACGTTCTCGGTTTGACAAAAAGCTCTTCGGCGTTTGTGGCGGGCTTGCATCGTATTTTGATCTTGACCCAACGATCATGCGACTTCTCTTTGTGCTCTTCACTCTGCTTTCCTTTGGTTTCGGAGTGGTGGCATATCTACTATTCTACTTCCTAATGCCGGAAGAGCCGCTCGTAGAAAAACCGAAATGAAACCGGAGACACCGATGGACCAACCCTTTCGTTCACGATTCAATAATGTGTCACTCCTTGGGGGTGCGCTGATCTTACTCGGAGTTCTGCTGCTGCTCAGCAAACTCGGTGTTGTGGTCTTGAGTTGGAAGAAGATCGTTTGGGTCTTCGGGATGGCGGCAGGGGGATTCCTTGTGACTCGCGGTTTTGTTCGTGATCGCAGAGGACTGATCTTCTGGGGGAGCCTTCTCTTTTTCGTTTCGACCTACTACGTTCTCTGGTTATGGTGGATTGTGGATCGCGACTTTCTTCTCTGGCTTCCATCTATGTCTATCGCGCTTGGACTTTCGAATCTGATGATCTACCTCTATCAGCCATCGAGAATAGGAGC
>JANONN010000062.1:0-1863 GCA_031420835.1 Ignavibacteriales bacterium
AAAATGAAAACTGTCCCCCTCTTAGGGGGACTACCCGCCCGAACGCAACAGGCGGGCGGGCAGGGGGTCTTCACTAAGATGTCAACACTTCTTTTGGTGAAGACGCTGAGTGGTTACGTATCGCTAACCAATAACCTTAAACACCAGCACAAGGAAAATTAAGAGCGGGCAGACGTAGCGAATCAAGAATCCCCAGCCGCTCATCATCTTCGCCATCCACGGCGATGTGTTGAGGAGTGATTCTTCCATCGCTTTATCGACACCCCAGACCCAACCAACGAACAGGGAAATGAAAAGTCCACCAATCGGGAGGGCCAGATCGCTAAAGATAAAACTCATGATATCGAGGAAGCCGGTTTGTCCAAGGAATGTCATTGACGAGAAGAACTCGCTCGTGCCTTGTGAAAGCGCAGAAGGAAGTCCTAAAACGAAGGTCGCCGCCGAAATAACGATGACCGCCTTTTTCCGGGTCCACTTCTTCTGGTCAACAAGGAAAGCAACCGGGACTTCAAGGAGAGATACGGTAGAGGTGATTGCAGCGATGGCAAGAAGAACAAAGAACGCAACGCCAATGAGTTGTCCACCCGGCATTTGTGCAAAAACCGCGGGGAGGACGTTGAACACAAGCGCAGGGCCTTGGGTAGGTTCCATCCCGACCGAGAAAAGAGCCGGAAAGATCATAAGTCCGGCGAGAAACGCGATGAGCGTATCAGAAAAAGCGACCGCCGCTGCGCTAACGGGGATATTTTCCTTTTTCGATATGTAGCTGCCGTACGTGATCATTGTTCCCATGCCGAGGCTGAGCGAGAAGAACGCCTGACCCAAAGCTGCAAGTACGGTCGAACCAGTGATCTTTGAAAAATCGGGGTTGAGATAAAACTCGATTCCTTTGGCTGCCCCTTCAAGCGTAAGGTTGTAAGCGATCAATCCCACCAAGAGAACGAACAGTGCAGGCATGAGGAATTTCGACCAGCGCTCGATTCCCTTTTCCACTCCACCAAGCACGATATACATGGTCATGAGAAGAAATGCCGTGAAGTAGCCGATCTCGTTCATCGGGTCACGGACAAAATCACCAAAGGTGCCGACCTGATTCGTGATCTCTTTGATGATGTAACCAAGAGTCCACCCCGAGATAACGAGATAGAAGGAGAGAATGCCAACTCCCGTGATCACTCCGAGATAGCCAACAAGCGGCCAGTACTTCGAGGAGCTGAGGGTTTTGAAGGCGCCGACGGGATTGAGCGTTGTTCGACGACCGAGAGAAAGTTCGGCGATCAAGACGGGGAGTGCGATCACTAACACACACCCGAGATAGAGAAGCACGAAGGCCGCTCCGCCGTTTTGACCCGTCACGTACGGATAACGCCAGATATTGCCGAGGCCAATGGCGGAACCAGCCGCCGCAAGAATGAATCCTAACCGTGATCCCCACATGCCGCGACCGTTATCTGTCATAAATGATCTCCAAAAGTGAGCGCGTTTGTTGAAAAACGAACGGCGTCATAATAAAGAAATCGCATTAGAGAGTCAATGAAAACTTGGTCGTCGAAACGTGATCCATTCTATTCTGCTCTTGGCTCAAACAGAACAGCATTCAGGAGCAGCTTATGAAGCCCTTTCCAGAACATCCGGAACGTGATCGTTTCGGCAAAGAGAACAGCTTTCCCCTTTCCTTGAGTGAATTCGAGAATGTACGCCGAGTTGGCAACACGTTTGGAGAGATCAAGCACCGAGTATCCACTCGCGTGAAGAGTATCAGGCGAGAACCGTGCTACGGTATGTGCGGATTCATTCAACTCAAATGGTATCGAGTTGCTCTTCAGAACATAGAGCTCCCGGTCATATCCGAATCCGATCGGA
>JANONN010000063.1:0-2658 GCA_031420835.1 Ignavibacteriales bacterium
GGCGGTCGGACTCAATCTGTGTTTCGCCCGGTCCTTTTGTCCCAATGCCACCGTACTGCTTTGAAAGATGGGTCCACTGACGTGTGAGGCGCGGGAGCAGATATTGAAGCTGCGCAAGCTCGACTTGTGTTTTTGCTTCCATACTCTTGGCACGTGCTGCAAAGATGTCGAGGATCAGCGCGCTTCGATCCAGCACTTTGCACTCCAGTACTCGCTCAAGGTTGCGCACTTGCACCGCTGTTAGATCTTCATCGAAGATGACTAAGGGAATCTGATTCTCAACCACAATCCCTCGAAGTTCTTCGACTTTCCCTTTTCCGATAAATGTGGCAGAATCAATTCGGTCGCGGTCTTGAGTGAGGCGGGAGACAACCTCGGCGCCAGCCGTATCAGCCAACAACGCAAGCTCGTCGAGAGATTCGGTCACCTCTTCCTTCGTCGTTAGGCGCGTTGAAACCCCAACGAGGATACATCGCTCTTTTTCTGGTTGGATAAGTTCGATCATAGAGAATGGGCTGGCTCCGGCGAGAGAGTCGAAAAATCTTTCTTCTGGTCTCGCGCCACGACCATTTCAATCAGTGCAATGAGCAGCGCAACGATGAGGAAGTGTTTCCAAAGTTCCACACCGAATCTCGCTTGCAGGACGACATGCTGAACATCGGCGGGATCGGTCAAGAAGGTGACCATCGAGTCATCAATGCTCCGCCGAAGGCGGACTTCAATCTCGCTCTTCGCCGTGGGCTGAGTGAGCGATTCGGCAGGATTCGTATTGACAACGAAGGACTTGAGGACTTGTGATCCGGACGTGACCATATAGATCCCAAGAGTCTGTGTGTCGCTAAAGCGCAGGATATTTTGCGGTCCGAGAGTTGCTCGTGGAACTTGAGTTGTGACTTCATCCGGTGTTTTGACTGTGACCGCCGGTGCATTCCCAGTTGTGAGATGGAGTGTGATCGTTTCACCCGCCAAAACTTCTGGCTGCTGTTCCTGCTCACGAACCAGATACGATGCCGATCGGTGAAGGAGCGGAGCAAACAGCCCTTGCAGAGGGAAGTCTGACCATTCGGCATCTGCTGTAACAGCAAACAAAAGCGCTCGTCCGCGCCCTACAGGATGTTCGAGAAGGAAGGGTGCCCCATTGGAAAGCGTTATGATTGAAAGCGACGAAGCAGTGGGAAGAAAGCGAACGCTTGTCTTGATCCGTGGAGATGAAAGTGATCGGGATTGTGCGGTCCGTCGCGATGATTTCGACGGCTGCTCTTCCTCAAACATCCCCTGAAAGAGCGGGTGTCGAAAATCTGTGGCTTGAAATTCCAGCAGAGATTCAACCCCATCGGGAATCTGCGGCGCGCTCGATTGTTCCAAACCGACCACGTTCGGGATTTTTAGAACGTTCGCAATTGTGGAGTTAAATTGCGCCGGTTGTATGCCCCTTCCCGGAAAGATGATGACTCCACCACCGCCGTTCAGAAAATCCTTCAGCAGATTGGTTTGACCTGCGGTGAGAGCAGAGATGTTTGAAAGAACTACGACATCAGCTGACAAAAGGAGTGACTGAGAAAGCCGCTCAAGCGGGAATTCCGAAATTGATATTGTCGAACTCCCTTCTCCTGTCCGCGTTGACAATGCAAGCCGAATGTATTGATGGTCGCCGCTCGATCCGCAAAGCAGAACTCGTATTCGTTCTGGAACATACATGCTAAAGTAACGACGGTTGTCAAAATCCAAATCGTCGCTCTCCAACTCGACCGAGCCTGAAAGAAACCCGGTAGATTTCGGGATCACCGTAAACTCGACTTCAATAGACTTTCCTGCTCCGACGCTAATCCCTTTTTGAGCAACACGCATGCCGCCCAAGAAGACACTGATCAAATGGTTCTCCACGGCGCGAGAAGAAGAATTTCGAACCCATGCTTTGACGGTCGCAGGCTTCCCCACTTCCAAGATCGTGCTCAACACATCAACTCGCTCGATGCCCAGATTATGGGGCGGCTGTGATCCGATCGGCAAGAGGAAGAAACGGGTGCTCGCCGGAAAAAGTCCTTCTTGGGTGTTGGACCGTTGTTTGGAAGAGGTCCAAGCCCCTTCCTGAAAATCGGACAGGATGAAGATTTCCTTGTTCAAATTGGTGCTTGAGGAAAGAAGTCTCGCGGCGTATCGGACGGCATCATCAAGGGAACGATGAACAGGGGATTGGCGAAGATCTTGGAGCGAAGCGCGTGCTGCAGCAAAATTCCGTTGAGGCAGTGGGTCGGAACCTGTGGGTTGCAGCAATGTTTCCGAAAGGCGGAGGAGAAACACTTCATCTCCTTCTTTCAACAGGTCAAGGATTCGATTCGCGGCGTCTGTTGCTTGCTTCAGATATTCGCCGCGTTCGTTGCTCGCGGACATGCTATAAGAATCGTCGAGTAGGATCACGGCGCTTGTTCGTGCCTTCCCGCTTGCGTTTGCTGCGAACGTTCCGGTCAGCGTCGGTCGAGCAAAGGCCAAGACTACAAGCAACACGAGGAGAGTCCGGAGGAGTAGGAGGAGAAGCTGCTTGATCTTGAGTCGGCGGATCTTGGTCTTTTGAAGCTCTTTCAGAAAATGCAGCGTGCTGAACTCGATAGTACGAAGCTTTCTCAGGTTCAGGAGGTGCAGCAGGATGGGGATCGCCGC
>JANONN010000064.1:0-4894 GCA_031420835.1 Ignavibacteriales bacterium
CCTTCTGCCACCATCACCATTTCTTTCAGGATGTCTTCAAGTTTTCTCCCCTTCCCGATTTGCTCACCAACGTGCCGGTTGCGGCTATGACGACTCATGCATGTCACGATCAAATCGCCGATGCCAGAAAGCCCGGCAAAGGTCCGCGGCTGCGCTCCCATTTTGACACCAAGTCGCGTCAGTTCATACACGCCGCGCGTCATGATGGCGGCCTTGGTGTTATCACCAAACCCAGCGCCATCGCTGATCCCCGCGCCTACGGCAATCACGTTCTTGATCGCGCCGCCAAGTTCAACACCGCGCAGGTCTTCGTTCACATAGACACGAAAGTATGGGGTGAGAAACGCATCCTGGACGATCTTCGCCGTCTTCATCTTGAATGAGGCAGACACGACAGCCGTCGGGAGCTTGCGACATACTTCTTCAGCATGACTCGGTCCGGAGAGAATGGCAATGTTCTCGCGCTGTTCATGTTTCAATACGTCGAGAAGCACTTCGGACATGGTCATGAGCGTGGTGTTCTCAATCCCCTTCGCTACGTTACAGATGATGGTGTCTTTCAAATCGAAGTCTGCAATTTTTTGGATCACGGAGCGTAAGAACTGAGAGGGGACAGCAGCCACGATCATGTCGCGTCGTTCGCTGGCGGATTCGATTTCGGACGTGATTCTGATTTGGGGTGGAATGGTTATTCCCGGAAGAAACGTCGGGTTCTCATGCTTTTCCTGGATGAGTTTTTCTTGCTCCGGTTTGTAAGTCCACAACGTCACGTCGTGACCGTTATCGAACAAAACAAGTGCAAGGGTTGTCCCCCAACTTCCTGCACCGAGGACGGTAATTTTCATTTTTTTGTTGCTCGAATGGTGGGGGATGAGCAAGCCCCGATCACGGAGTGATCACTTTGTGACGGGGAGGCTTTTTTACGCTTATGATTCCTGTGATCTCTGTTTACCGGAGAAACCGGTGATTCTGCTTTCCGTCCCTTCGATGAGTCGCTTGATATTATGACGGTGGGAAAAAATCAGGAGAATTGCAAGGAGGATGGCAAACACGATCAACGTGCGATAGCTCGAGATGTTCTCCGCGAAAACGCTATGTCGCACAAACAACGACGTCGGGAATGCAACGGCAGCACTGACCGAAGCCAACGAGACGAAACGCCACGAATAGAAAACGATGACAAATATTGCCAACGATACTGCAAATTCCGTGGGAGCGATTCCGACGAGTGTGCCGGCCCCGGTGGCAATCCCCTTCCCTCCACGAAATCCTGCAAAGATTGTCCAGATGTGTCCAACAATCCCTGCACCACCGCAAATGATCTGCACGACCGTAAAGTCATCAAACGGAGTGCGGTTGTAGAAAGGAAGCGTCGGGTCCCAGAACAACCGCGCAGCAACGACGGTCACCGCGACTCCTTTGAGAAGATCGACAACGCCGACGAAGAGACCAGACTTCCAACCTAAGACGCGGAACACGTTCGTCCCGCCTGCATTGCCGCTCCCCTTCGTCCGAATATCGAATCCGTGAAGCCACTTGGAGAACATGATGCTCGTTGGAATCGAGCCAACGACATAGCTGAGGAGGACAACGATCGTGAGATTCACCATGAAAAGCAGATTCTCCTAGTGTGTTCAAGAAAACCGGGCGGCAAAATAGGCACTCAGAATCCAAAATGCAAGAGGCTTATGGCTTTTGTCCTTGGTCACTCGAGTTCCATCGGCTGAGGATCAGAGTTCCCAGTTCAAGGTCTTCCTGTGTAGTAATCTTGATGTTGTCGTAACTTCCTTCGACAATTTTGGCTTTCACACCAATTCTCTCTACCAGTGCAGCTTCGTCTGTTGAATAGAAACCATCTTTCCTTGCTTGTTCAAACGCCTTGAGCAGAACAGAAGCCTTGAACCCCTGTGGAGTCTGAATGAGCCACAGAGCATTCCTATCCAACGTCTGATCAAAAAACCCTCCGCCATTGGATCGCCTGATCGTATCCTTCGGCTGCACCGCCATAACGACGGCATCGTGTTCCCGGCAATGCGCAACCATCTCACGAAGTTGTTTGGGGCGAACAAATGGACGAACTCCATCGTGCACAAGAATAATGTCTGTCGGCCTCGAATTCAGATTCTTCAGCGCATTGAATACCGAATCTTGCCGCTCGTTTCCCCCGGCGACAACCGTGCTCACTTTGAGAACGCGATAACGGGTAATAAGCCGCTCCATTTCAACGATATCAGACTCTGGCACCGCCACTGCGATCTCGTCGACATCGGGACAATATTCAAACTGCTGGAGGGTGTGGATGAGAATTGGTTTCCCGTTCAACTCGACGAATTGTTTCTTCGTGCCTCCTCCGAGTCGAACACCCAACCCCGCGGCTGGAATAACGGCAAAGACCTTTGGACGTTGCGCTGTCATGTCCGTGTTTTCACAGGATCAATGTTGCATCGCCGTAACTGTAGAAGCGATACCTGTCCTTGATGCCTTTCTTGTAGGCACGCATTACGAATTCATGACCTGCAAACGCACTGACCAACATCAACAACGTTGATTCGGGCAGATGGAAATTGGTGATGAGCCGGTCGGTGATCTTGAAGTCGTACGGCGGAAAGATGAATTTGTCCGTCCATCCCCGTGAAGATTTCAGGTGACCGTCAGCAGTGACACTCGACTCCAATGCCCGGCATGTGCTTGTTCCCACTACAAACACATTGTGTCGCGAGTCAATAGTTTTGTTGACGGTATGGACAGCTTCCGGGGATATCTCATAGTACTCGGAGTCCATCTTGTGCTTCGTAAGATCTTCGACCTCTACAGGTCGGAACGATCCGAGTCCCAGGTGAAGCAGCACCGGAACGATCTTCACTCCCTTATCTTCAATCTTCTTCAGAAGACGTTTCGTGAAGTGGAGTCCCGCCGTTGGAGCGGCGACGGCGCCGAGAACACGCGCGTACACGGTCTGATATGCATCTTTGTCTTTCTCCGTTGGATCTCGTTTTATGTAGAGTGGCAGGGGCGTTCGACCGATCCGTTCGATAATCTTGAAGAAATCTCCTTTGTGATTGAAGCGAACCGTGCGACCGCGGGATGTTGTGTTGTCAATGACTTCGCACCACAACTTGCCGTCATCGAAGAAGATCTTGTTGCCGATACGGACTTTGCGTGCAGGGTCCACAATGACATCCCAGATATTCTCCTCAGCATTCAGCTCACGGAGAAGAAACACTTCGATCTTCGCGTTCGTCTTTTCTTTCTTCCCAAAGAGTCTTGCCTGAAATACGCGCGTCTCGTTGACGACGAGGCAATCCCCCTTCGAGAAATAGTCAACGATCTCATTGAACTTCCGCTCTTCAATCGACTGATCTGCGCGGTTCAGCACCATGAGCCGCGAACGATCGCGGGGGCTGATTGCCTGCCTCGCTACGAGGTTCCGCGGAAGCGGGTACTTGAAATCTGAAAGCTTCATACGCTCTTCAATCCTTTCCGAATATTCAACTTATTTTTTCTTGTCCCGAAGGGATGTCCGAATGGACTCCTTCGGAGGATTCCCACGAACGCTCTTGCGCCCGCGAACAGGCACTGTCAGTTTCCTACCACCTGTTCTGATCGCAGCACGCGCGGCCGCCACTCGTGCGATGGGCACCCGAAACGGCGAGCAACTCACGTAATCCAAACCGATCTCATGGCAGAACTCCACACTCGAGGGCTCTCCTCCATGCTCGCCACAAATACCAAGCTTGAGCTTGTGATTTGTCGCTCTTCCCTTTGATACCGCCATCTTCATCAACTCTCCGACCCCAACACGGTCGAGAACTTCGAACGGGTCCTTCGCGAAAATCTCTTTTTCGATGTAAGGGAACAAAAATCGTCCAGCGTCGTCGCGACTGATACCGAGCGCGGTCTGCGTCAGGTCGTTCGTTCCAAAGCTGAAAAACTCAGCTTCGACAGCAATCTCATCAGCAGTAATTGCGCCACGTGGAATTTCGATCATGGTTCCAACGAGATACGGAAACCTAACCTTCTTCTCCTTCATCACCTCTCCTGCCACACGTCGAACGATGG
Organism: Ignavibacteriales bacterium; assembly: GCA_031420835.1. Classification (GTDB taxonomy): domain Bacteria; phylum Bacteroidota; class Ignavibacteria; order UBA10030; family UBA10030; genus JANONN01. Next base: position 4,060 of record JANONN010000064.1, read on the forward strand.
CAGCTTGATCCTTTAGCTCCTTCACATTTCCGACAAGGGGGATCATGATCTCAGGTTTCACAGGAGTGCCGGATTTCTTTACGTTGGCCGCAGCTTCGAAGATCGCACGCGATTGCATCTCTGTGATCTCTGGGAAAACAATCCCCAGGCGACAGCCGCGAAAACCAAGCATGGGATTGAACTCGTGCAGAGAGTCCACGCGTTGCCTGACTTGCTCATATGTGAGTCCTATCTCATTCGCGAGCTCTCGTTGGGCCGCTTCATCATGAGGCAGAAACTCATGCAACGGAGGATCAATCGTTCTAACGGTAACAGGGCGACCATCCATCACTTTGAATATACCTTCAAAGTCTTTCCGTTGAAGCGGAAGAAGCTTGGCAAGCGCAGCACGGCGAGCGTCAAGGGTGCGCGCAAGGATCATTTCACGCATCGGGCCGATCTTTCCTTCACCAAAGAACATGTGCTCAGTACGGCAAAGGCCAATTCCCTCAGCTCCGAATGCGAGTGCATTGGCAGCTTGATCCGGTTGGTCGGCGTTCGTACGGATGTTCATCCGACGATACTTGTCCGCCCACTTCATGATGAGGGCAAAGGTCTGATACGTTGGTGCGTCTTTCGGATCGAGTGTCTTATCAATCAGTACTTCGAGTACTTCAGATGGACGAGTGTTGACCTTCCCGACCAGCACTTCGCCAGTCGAACCATCAATAGAAAGCCAATCCCCTTCCTTCACCATCTGACCATTGACCTGCATAGTGAGAGATGCATAGTCAATTTAGAGGGCTCTGCAACCAGCAAAGCACACTTTCCCCATTTGGCGCGCAACAAGAGCCGC
>JANONN010000065.1:0-4599 GCA_031420835.1 Ignavibacteriales bacterium
GTACTTGAGCTGGTTGATGGTGAGTTCGAGATCTTCCCCGGCATCGATCTTGTCGTATGCAATGGCCACACTTCAGCCCAGCAACTTCTGAAGATCTCTGATGGGAAACAGACACTGCTCTTTTGCTGCGACTTAATTCCAACGATATCGCATGTCCCGCTTCCATACATCATGGCGTTCGATGTTCGTCCGCTTGTAACGCTCGAAGAGAAAAAGAAACTTCTCGGTCGAGCCTACGAAGAAAAGTGGTTACTCTTCCTTGAGCATGACCCCGAAATTGAAGTGATCACTTTGAAAAGCACCGAAAAAGGCTTCGCTGCGGATCAGAAAATGGACTTAGCTTAAGAAGGGAGCTCGCATTTGTTGGATACGATGGGAAGATTTGTTCGGGTTGGCTCGCTTGATGAAGTCCCGTCCAAAGGTGGTAAGCTTCTTCGCATCGGCAACGACGACATCGCCCTTTTTCAGGTAAATGGCAATATTGTTGCCGTTACGAATGTATGCCCGCACCAGAAGTTCTCCAAAATCCATGAGGGGCAAGTTGAGAACGGTCAGGTGACGTGCCCGATGCACGGATGGAGATTTGACCTTCGAACAGGCAATTCAGTCAACGGGAACGGGCGGCTCAAGAAGTACAATGTTCGCGTTGAGCGCAACGAAGTGTGGGTGGAACATCCGGACATTGAGTAGCTTGACCTATGCGAAGTCTCTCCGAAAATATCCGACTGCGAGCGAGTGAACTTGGTTTTGCGAAAGTGGGGATCGCAAAAGCCGAGGCACTCACGGAAGAAGGCACCCGGTTGCGCGAGTGGCTTGGCCGCGGCTACCATGGAACGATGGAATGGATGGCGCGAAATCTTGAGAAACGAGTTGATCCGCGTGAAATTGTTCCGAACGCGAAATCGGTCATCTGTGTCGCGATGAACTATTATGTAGATGAAAAACATTCTGACGACCCATCGATCGGTAAGATATCGCGTTATGCGTGGGGAGACGATTATCACATCGTCGTAGAGGATCGGCTTCAGCAACTGTTCCAATTCATCAAATCGGAGTCGCCGGCGCTCAACGGGAAGGTCTATGTCGATACAGGTCCGATGATGGATAAAGCATGGGCGGTTCGTGCAGGTGTCGGATGGCTGGGAAAGCATACGAACGTCATCACGCGCGATTACGGTTCATGGGTATTCTTGGGTGAGATCATCGTTGATGCTGAATTGGATTACGACGAACCGATAGCCGATTTCTGCGGCACGTGTACAGCGTGCATTGATGCATGCCCAACTAACGCCATCGTGGAGCCGTATCTGCTCGATTCAACGAAGTGCATTTCATATTTGACGATCGAGCATAAAGGTGACATTGCCGACGAATTGAAACCGAATCTCGAAGGGTGGATCTATGGATGCGATGTCTGTCAGGATGTTTGCCCATGGAATAACTTCCAACAGACTTCGGATGAGGAGGCATTCCGACCTCGACAGGAAAATCTTGCATCTCATCTGCAGGAACTTGAAACGCTGACTGAAGAAGAATTTCGACGAAGGTTCAAGAAGAGTCCAATGAAGCGCACCAAGCTTTCGGGTCTCTTACGAAACGTCAGAGCGGTGCTGGAGCATCTCATACATCAATCTGTTCATTAAGCATTGTTGAATTTATGAATCAAACAAATCGTCACAAGGTTATCATCATCGGTTCGGGTCCGGCCGGACTCACTGCCGCTCTCTATGCTGCACGTGCAAACTTAAGTCCGGTTGTCTTTGAAGGACTGCAACCGGGTGGCCAGCTCACCATCACCACTGATGTCGAGAACTATCCCGGTTTTCCAGAAGGGATCATGGGCCCCGAATTGATGGATCTCTTCCGCAAGCAAGCGAAGAAGTTTGGCGCCGAGTGTTTCTTTAAGGAAGTCACAGAACTCAATCTCTCCAAGCGTCCGTTTCGCCTTGTCGCTGACGACCAGGAGTATTGGGCAGATACGGTGATCATCGCAAGCGGGGCTTCGGCGAAGTTGCTGGGAATCGAAAGCGAAGGAGAATACATGGGCTACGGCGTTTCAGCTTGTGCAACATGTGACGGATTCTTTTTCAAAAATCAACATGTCGTTGTCGTGGGTGGAGGTGATACGGCAATGGAAGAGGCAACGTTCCTAACGAAGTATGCATCGAAGGTGACAGTGGTGCATAGACGCAATGAGCTTCGTGCATCGAAAATCATGCAAGAGCGGGCATTCAAGAATCCGAAGATTGAGTTTGTGTGGGATTCTTCTGTGGACGAAGTGCTGGGCAAGATTGAAAACGGACGGAGGAGTATTGTTGGCGTACGTCTCAAAAATCTCAAGACCGGTGTACTGGCTGATTTCTCCTGTCAGGGATTGTTCCTTGCGATCGGTCATGAACCGAACACGAAGATCTTCGAAGGACAACTTGAGATGGATCCCGTAGGGTACATTCTCGTGAAACCAAAATCTACAGCTACGAATGTCCCCGGTGTGTTCGCCGCCGGAGATGTCGCCGATCCAACCTACCGTCAGGCAGTGAGTGCAGCCGGCACTGGTTGTATGGCTGCCATTGACGCGGAAAGATTCTTAAGCCACCACGAAACCGATAACGATTGACGTTTCGAAACTCACGAAGCCCTGATTTCTCCAAGGAGGTCAGGGCTTTTTGTTTTCTGCCAACTCTAGGAATCGATTGACTTTCCAAGTCCTATTTCGTATAATTGTCTGTCTTACAATAACTTAGAACGGCACTCCATCCGATGTCAAACACTACAAAATGGGTTCTCGCCCTCCTTTCAGTCTTTCTTTTCACCTTCGGTCTCTTCCTTTTTCTCATCGGCAGTTGGTTGTTCGGCGAACCCACCGACGAGAGTACGTCCACGTCCGGCGAGCGGATTGCCATCATTGAATTGAAGGAACCGATTTTTAGCTCAGAAGAGACCGTGCGGCAATTCAAGAAGTATCGTGAGAACCGGTCGGTCAAAGCTATCGTGTTCCGTGTTGAGTCCCCCGGTGGCGGAGTTGCCGCAAGTCAGGAGATCTATGAAGAGGTCAAGAAGACAAAAGATTCTGGCAAACCGGTTGTTGTGTCAATGGGATCAGTTGCGGCGAGCGGTGGTTACTATGTCTCGTGCGCCGCGAGTAGGATCGTTGCGAATCCCGGAACGCTGACCGGGAGTATCGGCGTTATCTTCCAATTCCTCCACCTCACCGATCTGATGAAGAAGCTTGGCGTTGACGCATCCACGTACAAGACGGGGAAACTAAAAGATTCGGGATCTCCGTTTCGAAAGCCAACTCCAGATGAGAGAGTCTTCTTCGACCAACTTCTTGCCGATGTGTATGATCAGTTTGTGGGCACAGTTGCCGAAGAAAGGAATTTGGCGAGAAAGAACGTGATCAAGTACGCTGATGGCCGGGTCTTCACCGGGCGGCAGGCACTGGAGTATGGTTTTGTTGACACCCTCGGGACGTTTGAAGATGCAATAAGTATTGCGGCAAAGCTTGGTGGCATTGACGGAAAGCCGCGAATTGTGAAGGAGCAAAAGAGACGATCATTCTGGCGTGAATTCTTTAGCGAAGCGACGAGTGAACTTGCGGAGATCCGAGATCAGATCATTCATCAGCCTGTTCTTCAGTACCGGTTTGTTGACCCAAACTAACTACCCCAGGAGGCTCCATTGACGAAAGCAGATATCGTGGATGTTATTGCATCCGCCACCGGATTAACAAAAGTCGAGACGGAGGCAGTAGTGGATGGGTTTATTTCAACCGTGATTGACGCGATGAGAGAGGGGAAGAACATTGAGATCCGGGGATTCGGCAGCTTCAAAGTGAAGAAGAGGAAAGGTCGTGTTGCTCGGAATCCAAGAACGGGTGAGCAAGTGATGGTGGATGAACATTTCGTACCCATCTTCAAAGTGTCAAAAGATGTAAAGCATCTTGTCGATGAGAACTTGAAGAAGAAAATGCCTTAAATGCAGCCCAAGATCCTTTGCTCCAAATGTCATAATCAGATCGTGTGGAAGGATAAGTTTTGCGCCCATTGTGGTGAGCCCGTCGAACTACCGCCACAAGTCACATCTCCAGTCTCTCCCAAAGCTATTAAGGATCAATCAATCGTTTGTCGCTCTTGCGGGGAAAGCAATGCATCGGACGCTACATTCTGCCGGGCATGCGGAACGCCAACCGGGGAGAAACGTCATGACAAGACTGCGCCAGTTCAATCTGCATCAAAAGAGAATAGAATACAGTCGCAAGCACTATCATGGAAAATTATTACTGGGCTTATTCTGTTCCTCGTCGGTGGGGTGGTAGTCATAGAATTGTTCACGGGAAAAAAAGATCTGCCGAAGGTTGAAGAACATCAACACGAGGTGCCGACTGGGAATATGCAGGCTCTTCCTCAGATCGAAGAGCTTGAGAAAAAGGTTGCTGCCAATCCAAATGATACGTCAGTCGTTCTGCAACTTGCCAATTCTCTTCACGACAACCGATTCTACGACAAAGCGATTGCGTACTACACTCGCTATCTTGAAATGAAACCCAAGGACGCTGATGCACGCGTGGACCTGGGCATCTGCTACAACGATTCAGGC
>JANONN010000066.1:0-4067 GCA_031420835.1 Ignavibacteriales bacterium
GTTCAAGAAAAACGTTACACAGAGTGTCACAGAGATTTGCACTGAGTTCCACAGAGGGACGTTTAAGTTCCCTATTCCACTCTGTGTCCCTCTATGACTCTTTGTGTGACTCTGTGTAACGCTTTTCCTTCTCAGTCGTAAGCACTACCCCTTGATCACTCCAATTGGAACGAGCTTGGCGACCTTCTTCGCAATACCGGCGCCGTGAACAACGTCAACCACTTCGCTGACATCCTTGTAAGCATTCGGGTTCTCTTCTGTGAGGCCGCCCTTTGATGCGCCCCGGACATGGATTCCTTTTTCCATCAACTCTTGAATCAGTCGCTCGGCAGTAATCTCTTTTTTCGCAGCGTGACGGCTCTTCGCTCGACCCGCACCGTGGCATGAAGACCCGAACGTCTCCTGCATTGCCTTCTCCGTGCCTACAAGAACATACGAGTACGTTCCCATACTGCCGGGGATAAATACGGGCTGTCCAACCTCAAAGTAATCCTTGGGAACTTCCGCACGATGTTTCGGGAACGCGCGCGTGGCTCCTTTTCGATGCACCAACACATCGCGTGGCTGTCCATGCACGACGTGCGTTTCATGCTTGGCGATGTTGTGAGTAACATCGTACACAAGCTTCAAATCACCCAACCCCATCACCTTCGCAAATGCCTGGCGAGTCCAATGTGTGATCATCTGTCGGTTGGCAAATGCGAAGTTCGCGGCTGCTGCCATTGCGCTCAGATACTGCCGACCTTCAGGAGATTGGATGGGAACACACGCAAGCTGACGATCAACAACCTTGATGTTGTATTTCCGCATCGCATCCTGCATGAGATCAAGATAATCTGTGCACACCTGATGACCCAATCCACGTGAGCCGGTGTGAATGAGCACCACGATTTGCCCGAGCCGCAAGCCAAACGTTGTGGCGGCTTCCTCATCGAAAACTTCTGCAACATGCTGAATCTCAACAAAGTGGTTTCCTGAGCCGAGCGTACCAAGCTGATTCTTCCCGCGCTGCTTTGCGTGTTGGCTTACATCGTTAGGGTCAGCATTTGTGATTCTTCCCGTCTCTTCAATGTGCGCAAGATCGTTCTCGCCCCCATATCCCTCTTGCACCGCCCAGTGCGCTCCTTTTTCAAGCACCTGGTCGAGTTGATTCACATTTAATCCAACCAATCCGGCTTTGCCGGTGCCACACGGGATATCTCGAAACATTTGATTCAAAAGGTTGTCGAGATTTGGTTTCACGTCCTGTAGCGAATAATCCGAAGCGAGAAGTCGGACTCCGCAGTTGATGTCAAATCCTACGCCGCCAGCTGAGACGACGCCTTTCTGAATATCCGCCGCCGCCACACCACCAATCGCAAATCCGTATCCTTGGTGAGCATCGGGCATTGCCAGCGAGCGGCCGACAAGACCGGGCAAGGTTGCTACATTTGCCACCTGCATCAACGTCTGATCTTTCTCAATCGCCTGAATCAAGCGCTCGTTCGCATAGATCAGTCCCTCAACGTTCATTCCTTCGCGGAATGATTTCGGAATCAGGTAACGATATTCATCCAGTTTCTTGAGCATTGTTCCTTACACATCAACATAGACTCGAAGTAGAAAGTTGCTATCATGTTGTTCAATCATGAGTTGATGATAGGTGATTGCCTTGACATCTAACTTTGTCCGATGTTTCTTCGGATCGAAGCGCTCTCCTTTTATGTTGGCTGAGAGTGATCGCTCATCCATCTCCGAGATGCTCGCTCTCTTTGCGACAAAGCCTTCCCCATCAAACAAGTATATTATTTCCGAAAGAAATTTTACCAGAAGCTGCTCACGATCGGAAGCATTGACGATCATGATCTTCTCGTCATGCTCCTCAACGGATTCCCATTCCACAATGAGCGAAATGAGCGCGGTCGCAGATGATTCGAAGGCTTCGGCGAGTGTTGAACCATACGCTTCAAAGCCAACATCGGCGGGGTGATCGAGAATCTTAAAGGAATTCATCACGGGAATTACTCCATAGCTCGGTTCCTTCATCAATCGATTCTTCCCATCACATCAACGACTTACCCGTCAGTTTCTTCAGCGCCTCAAGATAGAGCGCAGAGGTTTTGTAGATCACATCCTCAGGCAGTTTCGGTGGTGGCGGTTGTTTGTTGAAGTGAACAGAAAGGAGATAGTTTCGAACGAATTGCTTATCGAAGCTCTCCTGCGTTCGCCCCGGTTCGTACTTATCCTTCGGCCAGAAGCGCGATGAATCAGGAGTCAACAACTCATCAATCAGCATCACGTTGCCCGATTCATCAATGCCGAACTCCATTTTTGTATCGGCAATGATGATCCCCTTCTCTTCCGCCAGTGATGCCGCACGTTGATAGATTTTGATCGAAAGGTTGCGCACCCGTTCAGCCATCCCGTTGCCGATCATCTTTGCCATCCGATCAAACGTGATGTTCTCATCATGCTTCCCGACCTCTTCCTTCGTTGCCGGTGTGAAGATCGGCATCGGTAGTTTGTCGGATTCAACTAATCCCGCCGGCAATTTGATCCCGCACACGCTGCCAGTCTCTTTGTATTCCTGCCATCCCGAACCTGAAAGATAGCCGCGCACTACACACTCAACAGGGAGAGGATTTGTCTTTTTCACCATCATCGAGCGATCTTCAAGGTCACCCCAGTACGGCTTGCACGCCGGTGGAAAATCGTAGACAATAGAAGAGATGATATGATTCTGGACAATGTCTCGCGTCTGATCAAACCAAAATTCTGAAATCTGCGTCAAGACCTTTCCCTTAAAGGGAATTCCTTGCGCCATCACAACATCGTAGGCGGAGATCCTATCGGTCGCAACGATCAACAATGCGTCGTCAAACTCGTAGATGTCACGGACCTTGCCGCGATTGCGCAGCCTCAACGCACGATAGTTCGTTTGAAGAATGATCGGTTCCTGAATCATGCGCCTCCAGTTGAATCACACAAATTGACACGAGTGCGAAAGTGCGTTTGCAAGACGATTCAAATAATCCTTTTTAGGAATTTCCACTGCACCGAATCGAGCCAAGTGTGGTGTGATAAATTGAGTATCCAGAAGTAGAAATCCACGCTCTCGCAATCGCTGCACAAGCGCAACGAGCGCCACTTTTGATGCATCACGATTGGAAGAGAACATCGACTCGCCGAAAAACGCTCCCCCAATGGCAACTCCGTACAGACCCCCTACCAACTGTTCTTCTTTCCACGTCTCGACGCTGTGGGCATATCCTTTTTCATGAAGACGGCAATAGGCCGAGACAATCTCTTCCGAAATCCACGACTCCTCACGCATCGCACAGGCACGGATGGTCTCTTCGAACGACTTGTTGATGCGAAGATCGAACGGCTTCTTCTTGATCGTCAGCCCTAAACTTCTGGAGACCCGAAACCCCTCAAGATCAATAATGGCACGTGGATCGGGTGAGTACCACCCAATTTCATTGCTCTTAGGATCTGCCATTGGGAAATAGCCGCTGGAGTATGCCATCAGCAAGAATTCTGAAGTGAGATGACTGCTCTTGGTTCGGGGAGAATGCATGCTGATTTAGTAACTGCTATGAAAATAAGCAGAAAAGATTGACGATTGAGTCATCGGGTCATTGTGCCATTTTATTAACTGCTATGGAAATAGCCATATTTTCATCCGGGGTGGTTCACCCCGTGAGATAGAATGCCTTCATCATTCGTTCCTCTGCCAATCATATACTATCTCACGGGGTAAAGCCCAGATTCATGACCGCTGATGTTACGCAAGTATGTGTTTGTCGTGAGCTAAATAGCCCCGAACTTTGGCGAAGCCATCCCGTTGGGACAGTTCGGGGAAAAGAAAAACCAAACACCAGGGGTTTTAACCCTATTATTTGTGGGCTGAAGCCCCAATGTGGTTGGGGTTCATTAACCCCCACGATAAATCGTGGGGCTATGCAGACGAATTCTGAACTCTGCGTAACATCACTTAGTAAGTGAAGTTACGCACGAAGCGACTTCTACTCGTTCACGAAGTCATAAATGACTTCGCTGCACGAAGAAAGAATCCTCAAGGATTC
>JANONN010000067.1:0-2446 GCA_031420835.1 Ignavibacteriales bacterium
ATAGTGAATCGTGTTTCCGTACTCTCGTTCTCGGTTCTCCACGCTAATCTTAAGTCCCTTGTCCCGGCAAGTTGTACTCCCGTCAAAGAAACCGGGCTCGGTAGCTGGACAATCTTTGTCTTGGGATCGCCGATAATGACATCCATCCACGAGAGGTAGAGCGAGGCCGAGTAGAAGCTCTCCGCAAGATTGAACCCATCGGAGTAGAGGTCAAAGAGTGTTTGCACATTAGCCATTGAGCTGGAGAACGGCTCATACACATATCCCTTCACTCCCGTGATGCCATCAGCGACTAAGTCGGCAATCAGCGATTGGCCATATTGGGCTGGAGAAGAAAAACTACGACCGGAGGTGGAAACATACGTTTCAGCAATCGCGCCCGGCTGATATGAATTGAATGATTTTGCGTTCTGAGTGTAGTTGTGCTGATTCCGATCGTTGCTCCCCCAGCTTACATATCCAAGCACATTCGTCATTCGTGTGGCATACTCGACTGTGGTCTCAAGAGAAGTTGTGAATCCTCTCGAGGTGAGCGTTTGTGAAGCAAGTAGCATATTGCTGTTCAGATTGGGAAGGTTATTGTCCCATGTGGGGTCTTGATCAAACACAAACTGTCCGATTGGGCGCGTAAGTCCGGCAACAGAAGCATTATCGATCAATCGAACAATGTCAGCAACCGTGTAACCATCGAGGCGAGTAACGAGGAAGATTCCATAGTCTGCGCGGCGGAAGTTTCTTGTGACCGGCTTGTTTACCATCGGACTCAGGAAACGCCCCGGCTTTCCGATCTCTTGTGCAGAAGGGCCCAGAATCAGAGCAAGCTCACTCTCAACTGAAGAGGAGGGAGACGATCCGCTAAACGTGTTACCACGATTGACTTTCAGAGGAACACCCTTCGTGGTCACGAGATAGTTGATCTGCTCGACAATGCCGTTGTTGATCAAGGATGATTCAACTTGCTGACGCAGATTTTCCAACTGCACGCTGTCAATCTCTTCCGTCGTCGGGGCGTCAATGCGGATAATGTTTTTGGTCGGGATGGCGCGTTGCTGTGCGAAGTACATCCCTACGCTGTCCGAGATGCTGCTGTTGTTATTGATGATGACGGCAACGTCGCCATAATTGCTGGGTTGACCGATGGCGACTGCGCTGAGTGCGATTGTCATTGCGGCTGCGGTGAAGAATCTTGTTGCTTTCATTGTTGTCACCTTTCTGGTTTGTCCCGACAAGTCGGGACTGAATTGTTCTGCCCTGTTGAGTGCAGTCAGCGTACCACGCGGGGAGCCTCAGCGTGCCGGCGTAGCGAGCAGAGAAAGGTGACAATCGCCCAATGTTCACAGGTGTTTTGCGTTCTGTGAAGATTGTAGAATGGTGAGGGGCGCTTTGCAGGAGTGCGAAATATTGAAGTTTCTACAACAAGGGGAGAATGTTTACAATCCGATGATGAGCCGGTTGGGAACGGAGATAGGTGAGAAAGCAGAGGTCGGAGTCAGAGGTCAGAAGGCAGAGGGCAGATGGCAGAGTCTAGGTGCCTAGGTGCGACGCACTTCCAAATGAGCCTGCCCTTCGGAAAGTGCGTCGCACCTGCGCTAACCTTGTCAAGGGTTGCCCGGCTCAATCTCAGGGAACCTTGACAAGGTTTCATGGAGAATGATGTTTGGTTACCTTGCATGCAATGTCTGAACCATGATTCGCCAGATTGAAGGATTATCGTGATGAAAAAGGCAAGCTGACTTCTGGTCTTTTGTACTGAATTAAATCTCTTTGAGACTCTCATCAAATTTCCGTATTCTGATTCCCGTCAGATGAAGGGAAGACAACTTCACACGCCTGCGTGCCGTCGTCCAGGCACGATCTCATTTCCAACGGAACCACGATGAAAAACATACTGCTCGTCGAAGACGATACGATGTTGATCGAAATTGTCGCGTCGGTGTTACAAGAACAAGGGTATGCTGTCCATCAAGCGTTGAGCGCCGAAGAGGCCCTTCGCTACCTTGAGTCAACAACACCCGATCTCATTGTCTCGGACGTCAAGATGGGGGAGATGGATGGATTCACCTTCTTCGAAGAAGTTCATAGGATGGCACGGTTGAAAAACATCCCCTTCTTGTTCATCACTGCCTTTGACGACTACGCCGGCGCTCTGAAAGCAAAGGAACTCGGTGCGGCAGGATACATCACGAAGCCCTTCGATTTGGATGTGGTGATACAGACAATACAGACCCTTATCCCAGCGGAGTGATAAAGCGGGGAGTGTTGCCCGCCCGCCAAGGCGGTTCGGGCGGGGAGTAATGGAGCATGCTGGAGTGCACCCCTTGCGTGAGACAGTAAGATTGAGTATTAAGGTGGAACATTTTCTGAGAGGAGATGTTTCATATGCCAGGTTTACGCAGAAAGTTTTCCAAAGAGTTGAAATTAAAAGTTGTTCAAGCCTATGAATCAG
>JANONN010000068.1:0-12147 GCA_031420835.1 Ignavibacteriales bacterium
GCGCGGGGCGCTTGAGGAGCTTTTAGGATTTGACAAACCCGGATGGATCAACGGAGTGAATGAGATCGAGAAATTCTATGCGACGTTTGGTGATCGTCTTCCGAAAGAACTGTGGGATGAGCACCGAAGTGTGAAAACCGAGATCGAACGACTTGTTGCATGATGCATGCACGATTTGGAAACCACCGCTCAATAATCTGTATGAAGGAAACCATATGAAATTTGACCGCCTCATTCAAAAGCTCATTCCGCATGACGACAAGTTCTTTCACATGCTTGAGGAATCTACAAGCAATCTCTTGAGGGCTCACTCACTTAAGACCCGTTGGTGGGTTCTGTGCAGAAACGGGTGGGGCAGTGGTGCTTCTCGGCACAGCATTCGCCGGCATTCCGGTGAGCACAACTCACACGATTGCGGGAGCCATTGTGGGTGTAGGATCAACGCGGCGACTTTCGGCGGTGCGATGGGGAATTGCAGGAAGGATTGTTATGGCTTGGATCTTGACGATACCGATGTCCGCGCTTGTGGCTGCGTTGGCTTATGCACTCATTTCACTTTTTATATAGTTTGACCGGTTAGATCCACTTCATTTGTCTGTACCAATTGTATGTTAAAAGAAGGCCGTCGAAAGTCGGAATATGCGTCTCGAACCCTATGTCTTGTTTGATCTTAGCGGGGGAGCATACCCAATGTGGCTGGAGGAGATCAGTAACTTTTTCAAGATTGAGCACAGGCGTCTTTGAGCTTGATAGAAACATAAGCTCCGTTGCGGCCGCTATTGCTTTAATGACGAACGAAGGAAGGCGCACTCGAATCGCCTTCTTATCCATAATTGTGCCGATGAATTCGACCAGTTCGGTGTACGTATGAATTCGTTCTTCACTAATGTGGTACGTATTCCCGGTGGTTCGATCTGAAAATGTTGCTTCGGCAATGCCGCGAGCTAAATCTGCAGCATGAATGAAGCTTAGTGTCTTCTCTTCTTTTCCGATCAACGGGATAATCCCGCGAGCAATCCATTGGAACATCTCAAGGACGGCAGGATCTCGTGGCCCGTACACGGCGGCGGGTCGAAGGATAACAATAGGAATCTTTCCAGAAAAATCTCTCGCGAGTAGTTCGGCCTCTAGTTTTGATTGGCCGTACGTTGTAATTGGCTTGTGGGGAGCGGACTCGTCAAGCGGAATCCCGTCAGCACTCGGGCCGACAACCGCAAGACTGCTGAGCAGGCAAAATTTCTTTAATGTTGGAATTTGCGCAGCAAGTTGAAGCAGCGTTTGTGTCGTTTGCACATTGTTCCGGTAATATTCGGAACGATTCTTTGCTTTTGTGACTCCGGCAATGTGAACGACGTACTCGACGCCATCTAACGCAGGCCTCAACAATACAGGATCCAGAAGATCACTAGGGAACCACTCCACAGGAAGAGACGAGAGCCACCCCTGATCCTTGCGTTGGGGACGAATGGTACAGCGAACGTGGTGGCCTTGTTGAAGAAGAAGTTCGACAGTGTGACTGCCGATGAACCCTGTCCCACCAGTGACGAGGAGGTTTGCGATGGTTGCGGCCTTTCTCTTTACGTTGATTGACTTTAGAAGCTTATTCGAGTATATTCAAAAAAGTTTTGAGATGCAAAAACATAGAGCACATAGTTCCTACCATGTTGAACCCATCACTGGAGTATTCCATTGGATCTTTTTGATAAGTGTAGAAGTTTTACCCGCGCTGATGAGGCTAAGGCGGTGGGCTTATATCCATATTTTCACCCGATTGAGGAAAATGAGGGGCCGGTCGTTCGGATTGGTGGTCGGTCTGTCATCATGGCCGGTTCGAACAATTACTTGGGGCTTACCGCAGACCCTCGTGTAAAGGAAGCTGCAATCAAGGCTGTCCAGAAGTACGGTACTGGTTGTTCCGGTTCCCGATATCTTACGGGAACGCTTGACCTTCACGTTGAGCTTGAGATCCGTCTTGCAAAGTTTTTCGGCAAAGAGGACTCTCTTCTCTTCAGCACCGGATACCAAACGGCACAAGGCATCCTTCCGACGCTTGTGCAGCGGGGTGAGTTTCTCGTATCGGACAAAGACAATCATGCATGTATCGTTGCGGGACAACTCATGGCTGCCGGGATGGCATCGTATCTACCTGAGGGCGATCAGGGTGTGGTGCGCTATAAGCACAATGATATGAAGCATCTCGATGTTGTTCTTTCGAAACTTCCGAGTGATGCGCCGAAGCTCATTGTCTCTGACGGAGTCTTCAGTACGTCGGGTGAGATCGTTGATCTCCCGAATATGGTGAAAGTAGCAAAGAAGCATAACGCTCGCGTTCTCGTCGATGATGCCCACGCCGTTGGCGTAGTCGGAAAAGGGGGGCGGGGAACGGCGAGTCATTTTGGGCTGGAAAAGGAAGTTGACATGACGTTTGGCACGTTCAGCAAGACGTTTGCATCCTTGGGCGGTTTTGTTGTTGGTGATCGGGTCGTCATCAATTTCCTGAAGCACCATGCACCCGCACTCATCTTCAGCGCAAGTCCTACTCCACCTTCTGTGGCGGCGGCTCTTGCGGCGCTCGATATTCTTGAGAAAGAGCCTGAGCGTATAGCACGTCTTATTCGCAACGCAGAGAAAATGCGGAATGAACTTTCGGCGATGGGTTACAAGGTTGGTGGCCACGGCTCTGCGATCGTACCGGTCATCATCGGGGATACAGACAAGGTATTGTTGATGTGGCGCAAGCTGTTCGACTCAGGTGTGTTCGTGAACGCATTCATCCGACCCGGTGTTCCACCCGGCATGGAAATGCTTCGGACAAGTTATATGGCTACGCATGAAGACAAGCACCTGGATCAAATTCTCAGCGTGTTTCGTGATGTGGGGAAGAACTTTGGAATCCTGAATTAATATGCTCCGCTTGCGAGTCTGCACATTCCGAAGGAACTGTCAAGCCGCAGTGCGTGTAAGCGCCGCGGCTTTCTCATGTACGCCTGCATATTCAAGGAAGAATGCCAAACCTCACTATTAGACCCGTTGTCACGAACCGGGACCGGGATCGATTCATCAAATTTCTCTGGCGTATCTACGAAGGCAACCCTGCGTGGGTGCCCCCGTTGCTGATGGATCGCCGCAAGTTGATGGACAAGAAAAAGAATCCGTTCTACAAGCACGCAGAAGCCGAGTTCTTTCTTGCAGAGCAAGACGGCGAGATAGTGGGCCGTATTGCCGCCATCGTGAATCATAATCACAACAAGGAATATTCGGAGAAAGTCGGCTTCTTTGGTTTTTTCGAATGCATAGACGATCAAGTAGTGGCCACAGCGCTCTTTGACAAGAGCAAGGAGTTTTTGAAGTTGCACGGAATGGCCGCAATGCGTGGGCCGGCCAGTCCTTCCGTGAATGACGAGTATGGACTGCTTATCGAAGGATTCGATCTCAGCCCTGCCGTCTTAATGCCATACAACCCGCCATACTATTCCAAGCTTTTGGACACATATGGTCTTACAAAAGCAAAAGATCTCTTTGCATACAAGTTACAGCAGTCAACTGTTTACTCCGAGAAGCTTGAGCGAATCAACACTCTTCTCAAGGAACGGCACAGCATGACGTTTCGCACGCTTGACATGAAGCACTTCAAGCGTGACGTCGATTTGTTAAAGGATGTCTATAACAAGGCTTGGGCAAAGAATTGGGGAGCAGTCTCGATGACCGATGGGGAAATTGATGCATTAGCTGCAGACCTGAAGCCAATCGTCGTACCAGAGCTGGTGATCTTTGTCGAAGCTCACGGCAAAACGATCGGGTTTGCGCTTTCCGTCCCAGACATCAATATAGCGTTGAAGCACAACAAGAAAGGGAGACTCTTGCCCGGGTTGTTTCATCTCTATCTTCACAAAAAGGAGATAGACACGGCACGAATCATCGTGCTTGGCGTGTTGCCGGAGTATCTGAATTCTGGCGCCGCAGGAATGCTATTCTACGAAACCGCAACCCGTGCGAAACGACTCGGATACGAGTACGGTGAAGCGGGTTGGGTTCTTGAAGATAACGTGCGGATGGTCCGTGCTGCTGAAGCCCTCCATGGGAAGATAAGCAAGAAGTATCGCATCTACGAGATTGCGATTTAAGCTGTATCACCGAAACGACATTACAGGAATACAACAATGCCCATTAAGAAAGTTGATAAGATATGGATGAACGGACATTTAGTGAGTTGGGATAATGCCCAAATTCACATTCTCTCCCATGTCATTCACTATGGTTCAAGTTGGTTCGAAGGGATACGGTGCTATAACACGAAGCGCGGGTCCGCTATTTTCCGCTTGGATAGTCACATACGACGGCTTTACGATTCCGTGAAGATTTATCGTGCCGAAATCCCATACTCGAAAGCGGAACTGGAAAAGGCGATCATGGATACCATCCGTGCAAATAGGCTGAAATCCTGTTATATTCGTCCGATTGTGTATCGTGGCTATGGTGAGATTGGAGTAAATCCGTTTGGCTGCCCGATTGACGTTTCAATTGCGGTTTGGGAGTGGGGTGCGTATCTTGGGAATGAGGCGCTCGAAAAAGGAATTGATGTCTGCGTAGCATCGTGGCAACGGTTCGCGCCGAATACTATTCCCAGCATGGCGAAAGCGGGGGGCAATTATCTCAACTCTCAGCTTATTAAGCTGGAGGCGGTGGCAGATGGATACGCTGAGGGGATTGCGCTCGACGCGTTTGGGAATGTGAGCGAAGGGAGTGGCGAGAATATTTTCTTAGTTCGCGACAAAACATTCTTCACTCCACCACTATCCGCTGCATTGTTGCCGGGTGTGACGAGATCGACTGTCATGATTCTGGCGCGCGAGATGGGATATACCGTTGTCGAAATGAATATCCCGCGCGAGATGCTGGTTACTGTGGATGAGGCGTTTTTCACCGGTACAGCAGCGGAGATCACCCCGATTCGTTCAGTAGATCGCATCCCGGTTGGCTCCGGCAAGCTGGGTCCCTTGACGAAGGAAGTGCAGACGGCTTTTTTTGACGTCGTGCACAATGCAAATGACAAGAATGGATGGTTGAGTTTCGTGTATGATTGATTCGAATCATCAACGGAAGAAAGAATAGCTCATGGCTGTCCCTAAGACAATTGGTGAAAGCGTGATCTGGAAGAACATTTTCTCACAGCGTCGCCTTCATGAAGGTACCGTCGAAGAGATTTTGAGCAAGGTGCCGGCGTTTTCAAATTTGAAGACGCGCGAGTTGAAGGAAGTAGCGGCCATTGTCCATAAGCGCGAATATCGCTCCGGTGAGCCTGTGTTCTATCAGGGCGATCCGGGACTTGGAATGTACATCATCCAAGAGGGAGAGGTTTCAATCGTGATTTCTGATAAGGATGGGGTGCAGAAGGAGTTAGCCGTGCTCTCGGAGGGCGACTTCTTTGGGGAGTTGGCGTTGTTGGACGAGTCGCCCCGCTCTGCCGGTGCCATCTGCAAGACTGATTGCATACTCATCGGTTTCTTCCGTCCTGATCTGTTTGATCTTATTGAAAAGAAATCGGAGCTTGGCGTTAAGATCGTTTTGAAACTCGCGGAGATCGTTGCGGAGCGGTTGCGCAAGACAGACAAAGAGCTTTCTAAGATTCGTAGTCAACTGGATCGTCTCCAATCGTCATCGAAAACGGAGGGTGAAACCAATGGCGAAGAAGAAAGCAAAAAGTAGGCAGGCCTCAAAGGGCAAAAAACCGCGCGGTAAAGTAAAGATTGACCTGAACCGCATCCTCGTTCCTATCGACTTCTCGGAACACTCGAAGCGGGCATTGAAATACGCAATCCCATTCGCGCAGCAGTTTATCGCTTCGATTGATCTCATCTACGTTGTCGAACCCACCATCTATCCCGCTGATTTCAGCTTCGGTCAGGCAGGTTTTCCGAACGTTGAAGAAGAGCTGCGAGCGAGCGGATCGAATGAACTCGATACGCTGATCAAGAAAGAAATCGCCGGTCGAGTTCCCGCAAACAAAGTGATCCGCACCGGAAAGCCGTCTTACGAGATTATCCAGTACGCGCGGGAAGCGAAGATGGACTTGATCATCATCGCCACTCATGGGCACTCCGGTATGGAGCAGATATTGTTTGGAAGCACGACAGAGAAGGTTGTGCGGAAAGCGCCATGCCCCGTGCTCGTCGTGCGGACAGGCGAGCGGGAGTTTATTAAGGTGGGATAACGACATTCATTCGCGACACGTTTACCCCGTGAGATATTATGTATATGGTTTCCGGAGTAAGTATTTACCCCGTTGGATAATGCCATTGAAGAATGGAGCGAAAAAATAAAAACCAAATATCCAACGGGGTGAATAAAGGAATTTTATCTCACGGGGTGAACAGGGTGTTGCTTTACGGTATATCCAGGAGCTGCTGGGACATGAATCACAGGGGATGTTGCTCGCCGCAAATGATAGCAACGGAAAACTCTCTGTCGTGACAATCCTTGGCGAGATTGCCAGCGGCAGTATTGTCAAGTGACTTGAGTTGACTCATGAGAACCTTGTCAAGGGTAACTCAGCTTGAACCATGCTAACCTTGACAAGGTTGCTTTTCTCTCGGGGAAGTGAGAATCCCTTGTATCTTTTTGTGTCTTGGCTTGCATCTTATTGGGAATCTTAGCACCTACCTCCGACAAATCACGGGAGCCAACCAGAAATATTTCATAACCGTTGATGTTACGCACGACATCAAAAAAAGAAACAATGTCATGCCCGAATGTTTTAGTCGGGCATCTCGTTATGAGAATATGAGTTTGTTCAACCATAAAGAAAAAAAACGACACTATGGTCGTTTTTGCACTAGTTAACTGCCATTTGCCACAACAATAAGGACTAAATCGATGGGAAAAACTTCTAAGGAAGATTCACTCAAGACAGTAATGGCAGAAATTGCCGAGCAAGTTTCTGGTCTGCCCGAACACCTCCAGCAAGCGGCTTTCACGACATTACTGAATCGTGCTCTCGATTCATCCTCGACAGGCACTGCACAGTCGCACAAGGACACCGGCGGTAGGCAGCACACAGCGGCTCCGCCACCACCACCAGCAACCGATACCTTCGGAGAGTACTACGCCACATTCCCAGCAGAATTGTCAGAGGATCATAAGGTTCTGGTTGCCGCATCATTTTCAGAGGCACAATCAAGCGATAGAACATACACGGCTGAATCCGCACACGAGCTTCTGAAGGGAATCGGTATCAAGTCAACAAACGTCGGCGTGTACGCAAAGCGGCTTGTCAAGCCTAAGGGTTGGGCGATTATCATTGGGAAATCCGGCAAGAAGACCTACAAGTTTCGAGTTTCTAATGAAGGGCACAAGGAACTCAAGCGGTTAAAGGAACCGAAGAAATGACGTTCAAAGAATACGCCGCAGCTGTTCGCCTTTACGAGATGGCTCTAATTGATCGAGCTATCCATCCTTTATTTTGGCTCAAGAACTCGAATGGTGTTGACGATGCCACAACTCGTGAGATAGCTGATCTTGTTTCCGAAGCCGGACTTCCCGAACCGAACGTTACTCGGCTTGCGCAGTTACTCAAACAGTCTCGACGTGTAATCAAAGGAAAGAAGGCCGCTAGCTTTCGATTGCACGCTGCTACCGTCGAAGACATTAGCCAAGCTGTAGGATACCTTTTCGCCCCGACTAGTGCAGTTCCAACAGCAGCTGCTGTTCCGACAGAAATTCCATTCTTTGGTGAGGCCGATGTTGCACTGGCAAAACAGATGTCGGAAGTCTATGTTCTTTTTCATTCGCTGGAGAATTCTGCACGCAACCTGATTCGCTCACGTCTGGAAGTGGCGCACGGCGACAAGTGGTGGGAACAAGTGAAGACTCATGATATGGAGAAGAAAGTCCGTGACCGAATTAAAGAGCAAGATCGGAACAAATGGCACCAACCACGAGGGCGACATCCCTTGAACTATCTTGATTTTGGCGACCTGAAAGATCTAATCTGCAACAACTGGCCATACTTCAAGAATGTCTTCCCCGACCAACACTGGGTAGTAGCCCGGTTAACGGAACTAGAAAAGTCGAGAAACGTCGTCGCCCACAACAATGTATTGGCTGATACCGAAATTAGTCGATTGCTCCTGTACTTCGGCGATTGGTGTCGCCAAGTCGGTGGAGTCTTATGAGCTGTGGCAAACGGCAGTTAACAGCAGGCATTACGATGCTCGCTCATTTGATATGTTGAAGTTGAATCTCTGTTAAGAAATAGTTGTGCTCGCTCCATTTGTTTTGCCGCGGAAAAAATGAGTCGTTCTTAGCGGCAAAACAAACGGCGTAGTGCCTGCACACGTTATGTGTCATTGCTTTGCTTGGTGAAGTACAGGTCAACAATCGGACTACTAACGGCGGCGGTCCTGAGCCAGTGTATTGAGCGTCGCCACGTTGAAAACTTATCCGGCCTTCGAGTAAGACTCGTGAGGATGCGATGAACTCTAAACTTGTGATGACATGTGCGGCAATCGTACTCGGTCTTGGCGGTATAGCTTGTCTCTTTATTCCGGAAGAGATATTCAAGCTGTATAACCCAGCTACTGAGGACATACAGGGGTTGCTAGTTCAACTGCTCGGTGCTAGTTTCTTGGGTTTCGCCGCTCTTGATTGGGTTTCCAGGAAGTCTCTGCTTGGTGGGATCTACGGACGCCCCGTTGTGGGTACAAACTATACGCACTTCCTTATTGGGAGTTTACTTATGGTCCGGGCAGCCATTAGCCAACCAAATAATGTCGTGCTCTGGTTTACTTTAGCGGCTTATGCCCTGTTTGCAGTTGCCTTTGCCGTCATTTTCTTCGGTCCGCCGCCCAGGAAAGATACGGCACCGACAACATAGGACACATTGGTTATTTCATGGTGCTGGTCAACCAGTCCCCCAAGCCGACCGCCGAAGCGTATGAGTTTATGAACATTTGTGTATTCTTAATCGCAAAGCAACGAACACATAACAGCACAAACCACGATACTCCCTTTATTGAAAAGGATTATTGTGGTCACTCTGTTTGTTTTGTCGATGAGCGCAACACAACAACTCAAGAAACAGAAGTACTACGATGCGCCACCTGTAGAATTCACTATTGGATTTTTGCATTTCAAAACCTTAACTTAGTCGGCTTTCTGACGCAAGCTTTCCGCCAACCGTTCTTCTGAGTTTCACCATTCACAAGGAGTCATTTATGCAAACCATTCCCCGCGTTGCCTTTCTTTTTCTTCTGTGCGTATCCACTACTCTCGCCCAGGACGGGTTCAAAGCTGTCCAGAATCAGGTTGTTGAATTCACCTTGAAAAACGGGTTGAAGTTCATCGTACTCCCGCGACATGATGCGCCTGTTGTGTCATTTCACACGTACGTGGACGTCGGCGCCGTCAATGAAAGTCGCGGTATCACCGGCCTCGCCCATGTGTTTGAGCATCTTGCATTCAAAGGCACAACTGTGATCGGGACGAAGGATTACAGGAAGGAGCGAGTGGCTTTGGAAGAACTGGATAAGATCTGGACTTCCTGGCGCGAGGAACAAAACAAAGGCGAGCGCGCCGACACAGCCAAACTCTCGAAGCTCAAAGCCGATTTTGAAAAGAAGCAAGACGAGTGTGCGAAGCTCGTCGAAAACAACGAGTTCGGACAGGCGATCGAGCAGAATGGCGGGGTCGGGTTGAACGCAACCACGAACGCTGAGGCAACACAGTATTTCTTCAGCCTGCCTTCCAACAAACTGGAGCTCTGGTTTTCTCTGGAGTCTTCCCGCTTTGTGGATCCGGTCCTGCGCGACTTCTACAAGGAAAAAGACGTGGTCATGGAGGAACGGAGGCTCCGTACGGAAAGCAATCCGCAGGGAAAACTTATAGAAGAATTTATTTCGGTCGCGTATAAGTCGCATCCTTACAAAGACCCGGTCGTGGGCCACATGTCCGACCTCCAGGGCATTACAAGAGCGGAAGCTGCGGCATTTTACAAGAAATACTATGTGCCCACCAACATGGCGATCGCCGTGGTGGGCGATGTTGACCCAAACGAAGTGAAGAGACTGGCAGAAACCTATTTCGGTCGAATTCCATTCGCTCCGAAGCCGGAGCCGGTCCGCACTGTTGAACCGCCGCAAAACGGGGAGCGCCGGGTTGTCTTGAAGGAGCAATCTCAGCGGATTTTCCTCATGGGCTACAAGAAAGGCTCCATCAACCATAAGGATAATGCGGCGTACGGCGTCATCTCTGATTTACTGAGCGCTGGACGGACCTCGAAGCTCTATCGTTCTCTCGTGCGCGACAAGAAACTCGCCATCGCCGTTTTTGGATTTTCCGGATTTCCAGGCCAGAAGTATCCGAACATGTTTGTGTTTTTCTCAGTACCGGCACAGGGAAAAACCAATGAAGAATGTCAGGCAGCCATTGAAGAGGAAATCGAAAAACTCAAAAAGGACCCAGTCAGTGAAGAGGACCTGAGAGCCGTGAAGACGCGGGCGCGGGCAAACTTGACCCGTTCACTTTCATCGAATGGCGGTATGGCCGGCCAGCTCACGTTCTACCAGATGCAGAGGGGCGATTGGCGGAAATTGTTCAACCTTCTGGATGAAATCAATGCCGTCACGGCTGACGATGTCAAGCGAGTCGCAAACGAGATATTCGCCAACAGTAGTCGCACCATCGGTATGATTGAACCGGTGAAATAAGGAGACCAGCCATGAAACCCAACCGCATATTTCTTTTGACACTGTTCACGCTTGTTCTCACCTCTTCTTCGTTTGGCCAGGGAAAAGCGCCGAAAAACTACAAGCAGCTGCAGTATCCCAAAATGCGCGAGATACAGATTCCCGACCCTGTACGCTTCGAGCTCCCGAACGGTCTGATTGTGTACCTGCTGGAGGACCACACTCTCCCTGTCATCAACGGATCGGTGATGGTGCGCGCCGGTGCTCGCTGGGAACCCGGCGAAAAAATCGGCCTCGCTTCCCTCACCGGACAAGTGATGCGGACGGGCGGGACAACATCGAAGACCGGCGATGAGATTGACGAGATGCTGGAGCGCGTAGGAGCCTTAGTCGAAACATTCATCGGCACCGCATCGGGCGGCGGAAACCTTTCCGTGCTCAAAGAAGATATTGACATCGGCCTCGGCGTGTTGTCGGACCTCTTGCAAAACCCTGCTTTCCGGGATGACAAGATTGACCTTGCCAAAATCACATCCCGTTCGGCCATTTCCCGCCGGAACGACCAGGTGGGAGGGATCATCGGAAGGGAATACAACAGACTTGTGAACGGGCCGAATCATCCGTACGCCCGGCTCACCGAATACGGAACAATCGAGAACATCAGCAAGCAGGACATGATCGATTTTCACAGGAAGTATTTTGTTCCAAATGGAACGATCGTCGCATTTTGGGGCGACTTCAAAACGGACGAAATGAAGTCGAAAGTCGAGAAGGCATTTGGCGGCTGGGCACGACGCGAGGTAGCATACCCATCCGTGCAGGAACCGCGTATGGCTTCGCAACGAACCATCAACTTTATCAAGAAGGACGATGTGAACCAATCGAACATTGCCATCGGCCACGTTGGCGGACTGTTGAAAGATGCTGAGAGTTCACAGCTCAACCTGGCAGACCAGGCATTCGGCGGAGCTTTTGCTTCACGCCTTTTCAAGAAAGTCCGGTCGGAGGAGGGACTGGCGTACTCCGTATTTAGTTTCTGGGGAGAGAGCTGGGATTATCCCGGCGTCTTTCGAATGGGAGGCTCCACCAAATCCAACACGACGGTGAAAATGGTGCGCTCGGTTCTGCGCGAGTTCGAGGACGTGGTGAAAAATGGAATTACGGACGCCGAGCTCAAGTTCGCAAAAGAATCGTTCCTGAATTCGTACGTGTTTGAATTCGACACCAAAAGTGAGATCATCAACCGTTTGATCACGCTTGAATTCTATGGTTATCCAAAAGATTACATTCAGAGGCAGCAACGTGAGGTGCAGGAAGCCACGAGGAAATCCGTCAACGATGCCATTGCAAAGCGCTGGAAACCCGAAGCGCTGACGGTTCTTGTTGTCGGGAAGGATTCCGATTTCGATGAACCGTTGAGCTCGCTCGGCAGCGTTCGCACCATCGACATCACAATTCCCGCCCC
>JANONN010000069.1:0-5791 GCA_031420835.1 Ignavibacteriales bacterium
GAAAGTTTCCGAGAATGGCAACTGAAATTCTACAAACTGAAATTCTCTTCCGATAGGAATTGATTTGGAGCCTATCATAACAAAACCAGTGGGCTTTTCTACGAAAAATCAGTACGTTCGATGAGCCATTCTAATGCAATCAAAGAGAATTGATGGGAGATCAGCCATGAAGCTCCTTTTTGCATTGTTGCTCCTGAACCTCGATGTACATTCCCAACCCCATCCCAACATCCTCATTGTTTACCATAGCGTCGAAGGGCATACACAGCAGATGGCTGAGGCTGTAGCCCGCGGAGCCCGATCTTTGCAAGTGCTCAATGTACGATTACGAACCGTGTCCGAAGCAACGAACGACGATGTGCTATGGGCAGACGCGATCATTGTCGGAACTCCGGTGTACAATGCTAACGTCGCACCGCCAGTGCAGGAGTTCATCAACCGCTGGCCATTTGAGAACGCGCCACTCCGCAACAAAATCGGAGCAGCCTTTGTGACCGGCGGCGGGATTTCGGCTGGAGAAGAAGCAACCCAATTGAGTCTTATCCGTTCCATGCTTATCTTTGGAATGATCGTCGTCGGGGGACCCGATTGGACAACGCCATTCGGAGCCTCTGCCGTCACTGCCGAACACCCGTTCGGAAAGTCCATTGGGGGCAAGGACACGAAGACAGTTGCAGATCAGTTCTTGAAAAAGGGAGAAGCTCTCGGTCGTCGCGTAGCAGAGCTTGCAATACAATTGCACGATCGCTGAAAACCAGAATGAACTAATCCAGAATGATAGCAAAGATATTTCACTAACTCATGAAAGGGGATTCCATGCAAACAAAGCTCATGATCATCGGCTCGTTATTCGGATTCATAGCTGTCGCAAGTGGAGCTTTCGGTTCGCACACGCTGCGGACAATTCTACCAGACGATCGTCTCGATGTATGGGAGACCGCTCTTCGTTACATGATGTACCACGCAATCGCGATTCTCTTCTCAGCAGCCATGATGGACAAGTTCCCCGCCAGTCAAGTGCGTTTGGCAGGATGGAGTTTCGTGATCGGCGTGATCCTCTTCAGCGGAAGCCTCGCGATCTTTGCACTAACAGGGATTGTCTGGTTCGGTGCGCTTGCACCATTCGGTGGATCGGCGTTTCTCTTTGGATGGGCGTTTCTTGCTGCCGGCGCTTGGAAGGGAAGCAAGGTCATCTCTACGCAGAGATAACCGTTTGACAGGCTCACTGTGCAGTGCGGCAGGCTCACTGTGCAGTGCGGCAGCTATTATGCTGAGCGACTCGACTGAGCTCGTCGAAGTCCTGTCGAAGCATGGCGGGCGGCTAAGAACCTACCTATCCACCGACTCTTTGCACGATCTTCCCCCCAATGATCGTGTACAACACTTCCGCTGAAGTCACGAAGTGATGGTTTCGCCAGAATCTCGTCCTTTAGAATCGCCATGATAATCCGTACTCCATGCGGTTGCCTTTCACCGTGACATTCTCTAACTTTTGCATAGAATCATTCTACAAGGAGAGAGTATGGATACGCTTGAGCGATACTTTGATCCCTTCCGCAACAATATCGTTGGCCATCATCAGCGTTTCAAAACGCCGTTTGGCGAGAAGGAGTTGTTGTACACGGACTGGACGGCAAGCGGGCG
Organism: Ignavibacteriales bacterium; assembly: GCA_031420835.1. GTDB lineage: Bacteria > Bacteroidota > Ignavibacteria > UBA10030 > UBA10030 > JANONN01. Next base: position 1,645 of record JANONN010000069.1, read on the forward strand.
CCTCTATCGTCCGATCGAACAGAAGATCCTCGACGACCTAGGCCCGTTCGTCGGGAACACGCACTCCGACTCGAACATCACCGGCGCTTCAATGACGCAAGCGTACCATCACGCTCAGCACGTCATCAAGAAGCATGTGAATGCCGAACCGAGCGACGCCTTGTTGTTCGTTGGGTTTGGGATGACCGCAGCAGTAAACAAGTTCCAGCGCATCCTCGGTCTCCGCCTGCCGGAGCAACTCCAGCCATATCTCTCCTTACCGGAAGAGTTGAAGCCGGTCGTTTTTGTAACGCACTTAGAGCATCACTCCAACCACACCACGTGGCATGAGTCACTCGCAGATGTCATCGTCATCAAACCGACACAGGATGGACTGGTTGACTTTGACGATTTCCATGAACTACTTCACAAGTACAAAGACCGCAAGCTCAAGATCGGTGCCTTCACTGCATGTTCGAACGTCACGGGTGTTCGGACTTCGTATCATCAACTGGCAAAGGTCATGCACGAACATGGGGGAGTCTGCTTCGTGGATTTTGCGGCGTCCGCGCCATACGTGAAGATCGACATGCATCCGTCCGATCCCACCGAGAAACTCGACGCGATATTCTTCTCTCCCCATAAGTTCTTGGGTGGCCCCGGATCGTCTGGCGTGCTCATCTTCGATTCGAATCTTTATCATCTCGAGCATCCCGATCAACCGGGCGGCGGAACAGTTCTCTGGACGAATCCGTGGGGGAAGTATCGCTTCAAGCCAGAGATCGAAGAGAGGGAAGATGGCGGAACACCCGGGTTTCTCCAGGCGATCAGGGCGGCCATGGCTGTTGAGCTGAAGGAAGAGATGGGGATTGATAAGATGCTCGCGCGTGAAGAAGAACTTGTGCCGACATTGTTCAAAGGATTACGAGCGATTCCGGGTCTCAACATTCTCGCGGATAACCATGAGCATCGGCTGGGGATGATGTCGTTCTACATGAACGATGTTCATTACAACCTTGTGGTGAAATTGCTGAACGACCGGTTCGGCATTCAGGCGCGAGGAGGATGCTCATGCGCAGGAACGTACGGCCATTACTTGCTGCACGTTGATCAATTTACTTCGAAGCGGATCACGGACAAGATTGACGAAGGAGATCTCTCGACGAAACCGGGGTGGGTTCGTATTTCGATCCATCCAACAACGACCGACAAAGAGGTTGGGTATGTGGTCAACGCTTTGGCGGACATTGCAAAGAACAGCAAGGAGTGGGAAGCCGACTATTCGTACGACTCCCACGCCAATGAATTCCGACACAGGAAAGAGAATGGACAGTTAGAGCACATTGGTGAACGATGGTTTAGCGTTGCGTAGAGACAGACGTTAAAATATTCTGCTGACAAGGAAATTCTCTTGGCTTGGATGAAAAGCAATAGAATCCGGGGAGAGGCAGGTTGCACAAGTAGAACCTCCGAATTTGCCTCGCACGATAAAGGGTTTTTTTTTGAGGTGTGGGGGATCTGCTGGAGAACTACGAACATAGAAACCAGGGCACAGAGAAGAAATTGCCTAATTCGGCCAAAAAATAAAACAGAGAATGACGCCCGCCTGACTGCTTGTCGGGCAGGCAATATTGCGTTATTGCAGATGTTAGCTGAAAATTGGTTTGTGCTTTAACGAATTAGAAAATAAATCCATGCAACCAAGAAAAGTCCTTCAATCAATAGGGCGTTGGCTTGTGGGTAATATTGGTTGGGAAATATTGATAAGGATTGTGACGGGTCTTGCTGGGCTTGGTGCTTTTTTAGCATTTGCTTTTTCCTCTCTTGGCTCCAGTGTGTCGAATATCCTAACAACACCAGCGTCGCAATGGCAAGCAATAGAAATGGCCATCGTTTTTGAATTATCTCTAACGGTGTCTCTCGTAGTGGTTCTTCTTGGTTATCGTTGGAGAAACGGGCAAAAACCCAAAAGCCGGTACGATTTTCTTGATCTTGGTGATTTCGCATGGCGGTATGACAAATCAACGGCCTCGTTGAATAGCGTGCCGCACTGCCAAGAGAATCACCTACCCTTGATTGAGGTAACCAATCCCCCAAAACCAGCGAGGGGATACAAAAGCTATTCAAATCCCATCGTCTATTACTGTCAAATATGTCATAGAACTTTTGTCGTTGAATCAAGTCAACTTGAACTATGGAGACAATCGGCCGGCGTGCAAGCACATGCGATTGTGAACAACTACTTAAGGAAATGAAAAACACTAATATCAACCCCACCGATGTCCTCCGCTTTTTTTACATTATAATCAGCACAAACCAACTTCAGCTAACAGCGGGCATTACGTCGCTCGCTCACATTTGAGATATGAATTATAGTGCTCGCTCCATGCCCAACCATTCCACTTCGTTACATTCATTGGGCACGGCGTAATGCCCGCAGACGTTGTGGCGTCATGCACGGCGCCACGAGTATTATAACTCTACGTTACTGCACATCAACTATGAGTACAATTGGAATCTGGAGACTATTATGATTTCTAATGATTGGAAAGAGTTTTGTCGAAAGGGTCGATATTCGCTACGAGATCAAATGGCATCTGTGGAGAAGTGCTTAGACAAAGCTGGAAAGATTAGAGGTTACTACAGCGATTTACTTTTGAATCCAAGTGTTCCTGATACCGATGCACTCTATCCATCTCACGATCATACGAACAACTCAAGCGATCATTCTCAAATGGTGGTGGATGCACGAATCATCAATGATATGAAGTCTATTTTGAGTGAGAATGAATTTTGGAGTATCATTGAACACTTATATGCTGTGGGTCTTTTAAAAGGAAAGATTCCTGAGCGGGTTGCACAACGTAATGAATCTTGGAAGCCCGTGCGCAACTTCGCATAACACTTCATAAAAGGTCCCCGTAATACACACGGGGCGGGCAGAGTCTCCGAAGGCACAAAGTGCTCCTTCGGAGAGTCCTTTGGACAAGAAAACACTTCGTTGCGGTAGCAGCGATCGTGTTCCTGTTCTTTTGCGCCAAAGGCGCATCAGCCTCTGGCTGAGATGACATCGGTCGAGGGTCGCACTGGCCGCCGAGAGAACACCTGAGCGCGGGAGAAAAGTTGATGTTACTGCACGGCACACAACAACAAAGGCGAGATGATCCTCGCCTTTTGTTGTTGATAACGAGAGGAGGCTTACTTCACGTGCATGTCGCGAATATCCTGCGGAGTGAACTGGTTGAGCTTGATCGCTCTGGCGCGGTGTCGTTCGAACGACGGCACAATGAGGATAGCTTCTTGTGCGGAGTCTGCCTCAATGATCGCCCAACCGCAATGCTCTCCATCTTTGCATCCCCAATCGAAATGCGTGATGCTGCCGATTGCTTCGATCTGTTTAAGCGCTTTGACGCAGTCTCCCGGTGAATGTGGTGACATAACAATGTAACGGTTCATGGCTTGTTTCCTTTCACGTTCATCCCTCCGCAAAGATACGCAATTCTCTTTCTTCTTCTCAACAAACCAATTGCGGTTTCTGCAGGGTCTCAAGCCCTTTTGTTATTTGCGGAACTGTGTCCCCGACCTAAGAGCTTCTGTGAAAACACGGAACTTATCCTAAATCCCTCTCTTGGGAAGAGAGGGACTTGTCGATTCTGCACTCCATCCTCCCCTTCTCTTTTTAGAGAAGGGGTTGGGGGATGAGTTCGGATGATTTTCACACAGCCTCTCAAGGTCGGGGCTATTCGAACTATTTGCCCGGGTGCTTCGCAAAGTCATAAGCATAGAACGATTCAATCTGATCGTTACTTTCCATCGTGAACGGTGGAACGTCATGCTTCACGGCTTTGATATGGCGAAGATAGACGACCACCGCATGACGGTCTTCTTCCGTCATGCGCGTAAAGGGAGGCCACGGCATGTAGGTCGGATGGAACACTCTTCCGTCAGAACCGACGCCGCTACGTAACACGCGTTTCACTTGTTCATCCGACCGTTGTGCGAGTCCCGTTTCTGGATCGGGAGTGAGATTGCCCGAATAGGCAGTCCCCGAAGCTTTCGACGATAATTTCACGCCACCGGCCAAGTACTCGTCCCATTTCGGTCCTTCATCACCAATCGGCGTATGGCAGTCGTTGCAAACGCTTGTCCCAACTATGTAGCGACCGCG
>JANONN010000070.1:0-1833 GCA_031420835.1 Ignavibacteriales bacterium
AGGAAGTACCAAGGGGCCTTTGAGGGGTTTGGCGTGAGCGCCTGATTGGCTGGTTCCTCAAGCGGTGCATCGAGGAACACCGACCATACAACCAAGATTGCCATCACTGCGATGGTTGCGATAAATTCAACGCGAACCAGATAGGGCCACACTTGAACCTTGTCGTCCATCTTTGCTTCCTCGGGCAATTCCTGTGAATCGTTCTTCTTCGCTTTTACCCAATAGAGCCACGTGAAGAAGATACAGGATACCAGAAGCAAAATAATCGGGATGTTATCAGGCTTGCTGAGTATTTCGAGAAATTGGCCCATGGTTTTCGCTTAGTGAAAAGAGAGTTACGCTGTTTTCTTTCCCGTCTCAGGTCCTGAGATGCCGCCGTCCTTGCGGACTCTCCAGAAATGTACTGCCATGAAGATCGCGGCGATGAGCGGCAAGAAAATGCAATGTCCAACGTAGAAACGTAAGAGTGTTGGTGGACCGACTTCAGTACCACCAAGCAATACAAAACGAACATCATTGTCAATACGCATGCCGAGTTCCGGCCCGAATGGTCCCTCATGACCGAGAAGCGGAGTTGCTCGCGCCATGTTCGTTCCGACCGTCACCGCCCAGATCGCAAGCTGATCCCACGGAAGGAGGTATCCGGAAAAACTCAAGAGCAGAGTTAACACGAGAAGGATGACACCGATTGACCAATTGAACTGCCGGGGTGGCTTATAGGAGCCGGTCAGGAACACGCGGAACATGTGAAGCATGACCGTCAGGACCATTGCGTGCGCCGCCCACCGGTGCATGTTTCTCATTAATGGACCGAACGGAACATCGTTCATGAGGTACTTCATGTCTTCGTATGCATATTGCGCGGTGGGTCTGTAGTAGAACATCAAGATGACGCCGGTGATCGTAAGAACGATGAAGAGTAGGAAAGTGATTCCGCCCATCCCCCATGTATACCCGATGTTCGTCGCATGTCTTGGAACTCGCACCGGATGAAGATGCAGGAACACATTATCCACGATCTGAAGCGCACGGTTTCTCTGCGTGTCCTGATATCCGTGCCGGAAAATAGATTTGTAGATTTCCGTTTTCTTGAGGTCTTCAAACATTCAGCTTCTCCTTATCCAGTGTATGGAAAGAACGAGCCGGGCTTCTCCCATTCGTTCTTTTCGTACAAAAACTTAATACTCCGGTCAATTTCAATTTGCCCATCGGCAGTAAGACCGATGTAAGCACGTTCTAACGGTCTTGGAGCAGGACCTTCAAAATTAACCCCGGTCTGATAGAAACCGCTTCCGTGGCATGGACATTTGAACTTTATGTCAGAAGGAAGCCAACGCGGAGTGCAACCGAGATGCGTGCAAATCGAAATCAATACATAGAAACCACTCTTTTCCCGAACGATCCACACTCGCTTTTCATCCTTGAACTTCTCGCTTACTTCTCCAATAATATAGTCTTGCGGATAACCTGCCTTAAATTTTGTTGGCGGTTCGAAGAGAACACGCGGGAACATAAAACGAAGGGCGCCAATCGTTGAGGTCGCAATGAAACCCAGAAAAGCCAACCAGCCGGCAACAGAGAGGAGATTTCGCCGGTTCATTCGCCAGATGCCCGGATCACTCTCGGGTGGGCGATCTTGTTTAGGCTTCCGCGGAATGAGCTCGGTGGTGATTTGGGGCGCCATCGGCTTTAGGGGAGTTGCAGGAGATGCCTGCTGACTCACTACTTCATTCGTCGTCTGATCTGACATTCATCAGTCCTTTGTCCACCAGAGGCGGACTTTGTTACGACAGGTAGAAACAAAATGCTCCAAGGGAGTTGTCGGGAGGGATG
>JANONN010000071.1:0-4282 GCA_031420835.1 Ignavibacteriales bacterium
GCTCATGGATGACTCCCCCTCAACGGTTGACAAGAAACAGTTAGATGATTTGCATATCAAGATCATTTGAAGAATGAAAGAAAAGATTCGCATAGCGAGTGGTCAAGGATTCTGGGGCGATCTGCTCACGGCTCCGTATGATCAGGTAACAAAAGGGCCGATTGATTATCTGGTGATGGATTATCTCGCCGAAGTCACGATGTCCATCATGCAGAAGCAGAAGCGTAAGGACCCGAAGCTGGGTTATGCGAAGGACCTTGTATCATTGATGGAACAAATTCTTCCGATTTGCGTTGATAAAAACATCAAGGTCATCACGAACGGCGGGGGAGTCAATCCTACCGCGTGTAGCGAAGCAATTCTTGCGGTGGCTGAGAAACTCGGTATCAAGAAGCTGAAGATAGGGGTTGTGCTCGGCGATGACATTCTTGACAAGATTGATGATTTGGGCAGACAAGGCGCTGAATTGAAGAATATGGAGACGGGTGAGGAACTCTCAACCGTTCGTTCGCAATTGACAAGCGCCAATGTGTATTTTGGTGCGTGGCCGGTTGTGGAAGCCCTCGGTAAGGGTGCTCAGATCGTCATTACGGGTCGCACAACCGACACCGGCATTACCCTCGCGCCCATGATTCATGAGTTCGGTTGGGAAGAGGACGATTGGGACAAACTCGCAGCGGGGACGATCGCCGGTCATATTTTGGAATGTGGAGCGCAATCCACGGGCGGCAATTTCTCCGCCGATTGGCGAGCGGTCCCCGACATGGCGCATATCGGCTTTCCGATCGCGGAAGCGTATCCAAATGCCGACATCATAATCACGAAACACCAAAACACCGGTGGTTTGGTCACGCTGCAAACGGTGAAAGAGCAGATTCTCTACGAAATTGGAAATCCGAAAGAATACATCACGCCCGATTGCATTGCAGATTTCACGACGATTCATCTTGAACAGATCGGGAAAGATCGAGTTCGGATGACTGAAGTAAAGGGGCGCCCGGCAACAGAGTTCTTCAAAGTGTCGATGTCGTATCATGATGGCTACACAGCCTTCGGGACGTTGACGTACTCGTGGCCAGAAGCATTGGAGAAAGCAAAAAAGGCGGATGAAGTTCTCCGTGCACGACTCGATGATCTCAAGCTTCAGTTTGAAGAAGTACGAACGGAATACCTGGGTTATAACTCCAGTCATGGACAATTGTCTCCTGCAACAGACGATTTGAATGAAGCCGTTCTGAGGATAGGCGTACGCGGTCAGGACTACGCGAGCGTTGAGCGATTCGGAAAGGAGCTTGCGCCATTGATTCTTACGGGTCCGCCATCTGTCACGGGATTTGCTGGCGGACGACCGAAACCGAGCGAAGTCATCTCATATTGGCCTGCGTTGATTCCAAAGAGTGTTGTCCGTCCGCAAGTCGTTCTCAAGGAGAAAGGATGAGAATTCAACTGCTCCAGATTTGCCATGGGCGGTCGGGTGACAAAGGTGATACGGCAAACGTGGGACTAATCGCGCGGAAAGCTGAATACTATCCGATCATTGAGAAGTATGTGACAAAGGCTCGTGTGGAAGAACACTTCCGCGGTATAACATTGGGGGATGTCGAACGATATGAGTTGCCGAATTTGTGGGCTCTGAATTTCTTGTTGCACAATGCGCTTGGAGGTGGGGGTACGAAATCACTCAAGAACGACGCGCAGGGAAAAACCCTCGCCGCTGCACTTCTGCGCATGGAGATTGACATTGAAGAGGAGTTAAAGACCTAATGTTTGATGACTTTCGAGAAAAATTGGAAGAACAGAGAAAGCGACTTGATGCACTCCGGGGGTATCTTTGACTTGGACACGAAGGAGGCGGAGATTGCCAAGTTGGAAGCGAAGTCGGCAGATCCCGGCTTCTGGAATGATAACGTCTCTGCCCAGAAGTTACTCCAGAGTCTGAACGCTCTTAAGGAATGGTCGGAGTCGTGGAATAAGTTGAAAGCTCTTGCAGATGATACTGGTGCGTTGATTGACCTTGCCGCCGAGACAGACGAAAAAGGGGTGGCGGATGAGATCGTGAAGGATCTCAAGAAGCTCGAAGACGGGATCTCCCGTCTTGAGTTCAAGAATATGCTCAGTGGTGATGATGACGAGAAGAACGCGCTGCTCACGATTCATTCCGGCGCGGGGGGCACAGAATCGCAAGACTGGGCGCAGATTCTATTGCGGATGTACTCGCGTTGGGGCGAGCGGAATGACTTCAAAGTGAATCTGGTTGACGAGCTAAGCGGAGAAGGTGCAGGAATCAAAAGCGCAACGATTGAGGTGATCGGCAAGAATGCCTACGGTTACTTGAAGGCAGAAATCGGTGTTCATCGGCTGGTCAGGATTTCGCCCTTTGATTCGAACGCACGGCGCCATACGTCCTTTGCCTCAGTCTTCGTGTATCCCGAGGTAGAGGATGACGTAGAGATTGAGATCAATCAAGCAGACTTAAGGATTGACACTTACCGTGCTGGCGGAAAAGGTGGTCAGAACGTAAACAAGGTTGAGACCGCCGTTCGCATTACACACGTTCCAACGGGAATCGTCGTCGCCTGCCAGCAGGAACGCTCGCAGTTCCAAAATCGTGAGCGCGCGATGAAAATGCTGAAATCACGTCTTTATCAACTTCGTAAGGAAGAAGAAGAAGCTCGGCTCAGCGCATTGGAAAGCACAAAGAAAAGAATCGAATGGGGGAGCCAAATACGTTCGTACACCTTCCAACCTTATACGCTCGTAAAGGACCACCGGACCGGCTTTGAGACAAGCGATGTTCACTCCGTCGTTGATGGAGACATTGATGAGTTTATTAGGAGTTATCTTCTTGAGTTTGGCGCGAGAGCGTAGTTGATGCAAGTGGTTCATTCGCTCATATCGTCCTGATCTTCCATCCACGCCAACACATGCCTTTCGCTCTCTTCATTGCCCTTCGGTATCTCACATCCCGTCGCAATCGCGGCTTCATCTCGTTCATTACCTTCTTTGCCGTTGTCGGTGTGATGCTCGGTGTGGCTTCACTGATCATTACTCTTTCCATCCTGGACGGTTTTGAACGGACCATCAAAGAGAATCTGGTCAAGTTCACGGCACACATGCAGGTCTCGGGGTTCGCAGGAAACATGCTGCCGCAACCAGACTCTACCGTTGCGATCGTTCGGCAAACGTTTCCACAAGTGAGTGCGATTGCGCCGTACGTCAGTCGCGAAGCAATGATAAGGTCGCAAGTGGATATTGACGGCGTGTTGGTAAAGGGGATCGATCCTTCAAACGACATCTCCCCCATTAAGAGTAATCTTGTTTCAGGTTCATATTCACTTGGGGGATCAGAAGAGGGGCAGTCCATCATACTCGGGAAACGTTTAGCGGATATTCTTGAGGCTAATGTTGGCGATCGAGTTTTGCTCTTTGCGCTCGGCGGGTCTTCTCTTTCTCTTTCAGAAGCGCGTATCATGCAGTTTGTGCTCACCGGAATATATGAGACCGGGATGGCCGACTATGATGGCAGTTATGTTTATATTCACATCAACAATGCGCGGCGGTTGTTTCAAGTTGAAAACGTCGTCTCAGGTTATGACGTTCTTGTGAACGATCTCGGATCGCTCTCTCAACTTGCACAGGACATTCCCGTGACATTGGGATATCCGCACTACGCCCGGACAATGTATCAGACGCATCGAAATCTTTTCACGTGGGTTGATTTGCAGAAAGAACTGATCCCCATCATCCTTGCGCTTATCATTCTTGTGGCAACAGTGAACATCATCGGGACGCTGTTGATGATGGTGATGGAAAAGTCCAAGGAAGTCGGAGTCCTCAAGACCTTAGGGAGTACTCAGAAGACCCTACGAAGCATATTCCTGTACCAGGGATTTTTCATCGGTGCAACCGGAACGATCCTTGGAAATATTCTCGCCTATGGGCTCACATGGGCCGAAATGAATTACCGTTTCATAGCGTTGCCCTCGGGAATCTATAACATGACGCATACACCGATTGACCTTTCATTCTTTAACTTCTTGATCGTCAGTGTCGTGGCACTTGGCCTTAGCCTTGTGTGTTCTATGATTCCCGCAAGGATTGCGGCAAGACTTGATCCCATGACAACGTTGCGATTTGCATAATGCGCTTTGAGTACACGATAGCGCTACGCTACCTCCTTTCCAAGAAACGACTGAACTTCGTGACGGTCATCTCTATCATCTCGATTGTCGGCCTGACGATCGGGGTCGCTGCGCTCGTGATCACGCTTTCAGTATTTAAC
>JANONN010000072.1:0-2793 GCA_031420835.1 Ignavibacteriales bacterium
TCCAAGGAATGTTATCATTGTGGAAGAGAACAGTCAAGTTGCAGTTCTTGAGAGCTATGTGACGCTTAACGAGAGTGTGTATTTCACAAATGCCGTGACAGAAATTTCGGTTGGTCAGAATGCGGTGGTCGAGTACGACAAGTTTCAGAAGGAAAGTGCCGCAGGATATCACATTGCGTCAACCTATGTTCATCAAGAGCGAAGCAGCAACTACACGTCGAATCTCGTCACGATGGGTGCGCGCCTTTCGAGAAACAATGTCTTTGCAATGCTCGACGGCGAGGGGATTGAATGCACGCTCAACGGTCTTTATCTCGGCACCGGCGATCAGCACATTGATAATCACACCACAATTGATCACGCCAAGCCGCATTGCAACAGTTACGAACTGTACAAAGGCATTCTCGACGACAAGTCGAAGGGTGTGTTCAACGGGAAGATCGTCGTCCGAAAGGATGCACAGAAGACGGACGCGAAGCAAACAAACAAGAATCTTGTTCTCACGGATGCCGCATCGGTTGATACGAAACCGCAACTTGAGATCTTCGCCAACGATGTGAAATGCACACACGGCGCCACGATCGGCCAGCTTGATAAGGAAGCGATCTTTTATCTCCGATCGCGTGGCATCGGGGCAGATGATGCACGCGATCTGCTTATTCATGCTTTCGCAAGCGACGTGATCCAGCGAATCAAGAGCGAAGGTGTGCGACAGAATCTTGAGCAGCTTATCTATCGCCGACTGCAGCATGGGCGTTTACAACGAGGATAATGTGCACGGTCGTCAAATTATAGCCGAACCTGAGCGGGCGTTTGATCTGGAAGGAATCCGAAATGACTTTCCGATCCTGAGCACAGTCGCCCGCGGGAAGCCGCTTGTCTATCTCGACAACGCTGCGACCACTCAGAAACCAAATGTCGTCATCGATGTGATGGATCGGTACTATCGATCACAAAACTCGAACGTTCACCGCGGCGTGCATTATTTGAGTGAAGTAGCGACCGACAAGTACGAAGCGGCAAGGTCCACTGTCCGTCGCTTCATCAATGCCAGAAATGAAAAAGAAATCGTCTTCGTGCGGGGAGCGACTGAGGGGGTCAATCTTGTCGCCACCAGCTACGGACAGCAGAATCTAAAGGCAGGCGATGAGATTCTTATCTCTGCCATGGAGCATCATTCTAATATCGTTCCGTGGCAACTTCTGTGCGAGTCGATCGGGGCCAAGCTACGAGTCATCCCGATGAGCAATCGCGGTGAGTTGAAGCTTGAAGAGTGCGAGCGATTGATCACCGAACGAACGAAGCTCGTTGCTCTCGTCCATGTTTCCAATGCGCTTGGAACAGTCAATCCTGTCCGTGAGATTATTGCAATGGCGCACGGAAAGAATGTTCCCGTTCTTCTCGATGGTGCGCAAGCGATTCCACACCTGCGTGTTGACGTGCAAGAACTCGATTGCGATTTCTACGCGTTCTCCGGTCACAAGGTTTTTGGCCCGACCGGTATCGGTGTGTTGTACGGAAAAGAACATCTCTTGAACTCCATGCCGCCATATCAGAGCGGCGGAGACATGATCAAGTCCGTGACGTTCGAGAGGACAACCTTTAACGATTTGCCATACAAGTTTGAAGCGGGGACTCCGAACATTGCCGGATCAATTGGGCTTGCTGCTGCACTTGACTATGTTGGAGCGATCGGGTTTGAAACGATTTCGTCTTACGAACGTGACCTGCTCGAGTACGCGACGGATGCCCTGCTCTCGGTTAAGGGAGTCACCATAATCGGAACGGCGAGTGAAAAAGCGGGTGTCGTATCGTTTGTGATGAAAGATGTTCATCCCCATGACATCGGGACAATTGTCGATCAAGAAGGGGTTGCGATTCGCACGGGTCATCACTGCGCGCAGCCGGTCATGGAGCGATTCGGTGTGCCCGCAACAGCGCGCGCGTCGCTGGCGTTCTACAACACGAGAGAAGATATTGACGCACTCGTCAACGCGCTTTTCAAAGTTCATGAGGTGTTCGGCTGAACTCCGAGATCAAAGAACTGTATCAGGACGTCATCCTTGACCACAACCGAAGTCCGCGAAACTTCCGGGTAATGGAAGATGCTGACCTGAAGGCGGAAGGATATAATCCGTTGTGTGGCGACCGGTATACAATCTTTCTCCGGATGAACGGAGATGTGATTGAAGAGGCCAGCTTTCAAGGAGCGGGTTGTGCAATTTCGAAGGCATCTGCTTCCGTCATGACAAGCGCGCTGAAAGGTGTTTCTCGTGAACAAGCGGAAGAGTTGTTCAATCAGTTTCATAGTCTCGTAAAGGGAGAGTTGCATTCAAACATGAATATAGATAGTTTAGGAAGGATCGTTGTCTTCGCCGGCGTTTCAGAGTTTCCGGCGCGAGTCAAGTGCGCAAGTCTGGCGTGGCACACGATGCATGCCGCGCTCGAGAAACAACAGCAGCTAATCTCAACAGAGTAGAAAAAACTTCGAACCAATAAGGAGAAGTCATCATGAACGAGATCCTCATTCAAGAAAAGCCGATGGTGGAAGATGAAGTCATCATTACTTCACGTGCGGTAGAAGAGGTAAGGAAAATCAAAGTTGAGAACAACATTCCTGAATCCTACGCGTTGCGGCTGGGCGTGAAGGGTGGCGGATGTTCCGGGATGTCCTACGTTTTAGCATACGATGAAAAGCCGCGGGAGGGGGACAAGGTTTTTGAAATCGAGGGGCTCACAGTGCATGTTGACCCGAAGAGTCTTTCCTATTTGTCCGGCATAACGCTCGATTTC
>JANONN010000073.1:0-2675 GCA_031420835.1 Ignavibacteriales bacterium
CGAAAAGCGTACGGCGGGGCGTACGATGTCATGAACTCAAAGCACATCCGTGGGGATATGAACTTCGCCTGGCCTTCTGCCGAAATTGCCGTGATGGGACCGAAGGGGGCAGTCGAGATTATCTTCAAGAAGGAAATCGAACAGTCAGCCGACAAGGCGAAGGCACTCGATGAGAAGGTGAATGAATACAGGAACAAGTTCGCCAACCCTTACGTGGCGGCAGAAAGAGGCTATGTTGACGAGGTGATCATCCCAAGCGAGACTCGCTTGAAGCTCATCAAATCGCTTCGTCTTTTGGATACGAAAGTTGACTCAAACCCAAAGAAGAAACATGGGAATATCCCACTCTAATTTCTCTATCTTCCATCTCCTATCAATTTGAGACATCCTGCAATTTTTTCTGAGTTAACACCTTGATTTTCTAATCGTTCTGGTCTATCTTTAACAAGTTTCTTTTCATGAAAACCTGTGGAGATTGATGCAGAAAGCACTTCTTGTTGCATTATTGATTCTTGGCTGTTCGAGCCAGCAAACGAGCCGCGAAGCTGACCAGCCGGATCGCTCAACCCCTCATCCCAATCTAACCGCCGCCCAGTCTTCAGATACCACCGTTTTAACGCTGCCATCTGTCCAAGACACAATCTTCGCCAGTCACGATTCATCTACGGTAGATTCTGTAGTTGTTACGCCGGAGTTTCTGACAACGCAACTTGAGAAGGCTCGCTTGCATTACATGGCTGCCTTAGCGGCACAGGAAGCGAAGGACACTACGTTGTCCGAGGCGGAATTTGAAGAGGCGATACAAATCCTGAATGACCTGAGCTACTACCCAGAGATTGAATCCAACAAGGACTTCACTGAACTAAGCCAGAGCATCATAGAAGACTACGAGAAGCACATTGCCACAATTGACGATCTGGGGGCAGAAGCGTCAGTCTTCGCGTTGCGAGAGAAGCTCAGTGAGTTTGTTGAGAAATCGACCCTCTTTCCAACCGCTATTCCGAAAGATCCAATCATCGGTACCCGGGTTCCTCTTCCATACAACGAGCATGTTGAGAAGAACATCATCTTCTTTACCGGGAAGGGACGCGAACATTTTGAGCGATGGATGTACCTTTCAGGACGATATTTTCCGATGATGAAGAGGATCTTTCGCGAAGAGTCCGTTCCTGAAGAGCTTATCTATGTCGCGATGATGGAAAGTGGTCTTCGAAACGACGCGCGCTCATGGGCGAAAGCTGTCGGTATCTTTCAGTTCATGAAAGGGACCGGTCGTATGTACGGATTGAAGGGAAATTGGTGGTACGACGAGCGACGCGATTTCGAAAAAGCAACGCGCGCGGCTGCACGACACTTACGAGATCTCTACGCTGAATTCGGTGATTGGTATCTTAGTCTCGGCGCGTATAACTCTGGGGCTGGGAGAATCTACCGGGCCGTCCGACGGAGCGGGTCGATGGATTATTGGGAAATGCGAAGACATCTTCCGCGCGAAACACGAAACTATGTCCCACAGTATATCGCGGTAGCTCGCATGGCAATGAATCCTGAGAAACACGGGTTCACCAATCTTACGTATGCCGAGCCGCTCGAGTTCGATGTGCATGAGGTCAACGATTGTGTTGATCTCAAGATCCTTGCAGAGTGTGCCGAAACAGATGTCGAAACAATGCGTGTTTTGAATCCGGAATTACTCCAGTTGTGCACGCCACCCGGCGTGGTGGGTTATCGTTTGAGGATTCCCATCGGTAAGAAGGATGTCTTTGCTGTGAACTATCAGAATATCCCCGAAGAAAAAAAGCGCGATTGGGCTGTTCATCAGGTGAAAAAAGGAGAGACGTTGTGGTCAATTTCGAAGCGCTACGGCTTGGAAGCCGAACTCATTCGCCAAGTGAATAGCTTGAAGCCAAGGAGAGCCCTTTCGGTGGGAATGTCATTGACGCTTCCCGTCCCCGCAGGCTCCATCGCTGAGAAACGCACCATCGAATACGACCGAGAACATACACCCGTATCATTCTCGCGTGCAAAAGGAGGAGTAACTCCTGAGAAGGTGAAAGCGTACGCTGCACAGGCAAAACTCAGAAAACCGACTGGGCGTGAACGGCTTCCGTATGGAGTGAAGCGTGGCGATACGATTGGGCACATAGCGGAGTGGTATTCCGTCCGTGCCAGCGATATTCGGAACTGGAATGATATTGGTTATGGAAGCCCGATCTATCCGGGGCAGGAGTTAGAGATCTGGGTTCTGCCCACGAAGGTTGCATCGCTTTCCCGTGTGACCAATATGTCCTTTGCCGAAAAGCAGATGATGATGAAGGGTGGCGGCAATGGGGAGAATGGAGGCGCTGAGAAAGACCACAACGGGAAACGAGCAAACGGGAAAGTCTCATATAGTGTGCGTAACGGTGACACGTTGGAGAAGATTGCGCGCAGGTTTGGAGTTAGTATTAACGAATTACGATCATGGAACAACTTACGGAACAGCCGAATCTATCCCGGCCAGCGCCTTGAAATCCAGAGCACGGAAGATGACGGCAGCCGCATGGGTGGCTCTTCCTCCGGTTCTCAAGGATCTTCAGATGAGGGGGGCGGATTATCCCAT
Organism: Ignavibacteriales bacterium; assembly: GCA_031420835.1. GTDB lineage: Bacteria > Bacteroidota > Ignavibacteria > UBA10030 > UBA10030 > JANONN01. Next base: position 2,603 of record JANONN010000073.1, read on the forward strand.
CGTGTGCAGAAAGGCGAATCACTTCACTCGATCGCGAAGTTGTATGGCATTGACGTGTCGACCATCATGGCGG
>JANONN010000074.1:0-11432 GCA_031420835.1 Ignavibacteriales bacterium
GTGCTACAGTACCAAAAAGGGATTTTGCGGGGTTTTCGAATATTACCTATTTCTTTTATACCGGCTATTACGGCGAGCGGCCGATTATTAATTCAGGAACCACTATCACGATTCCTTCGGGAGTTATCTTTAAAGCGGGTGTTGGGTTCCCAGGAATCCTCGTGAACGGAGCTCTCGTTGTTCAAGGAACGTTGTCACAAAAAGTTGTCTTCACGGATGTGAGGGATGATTCGTACGGAAATCCGTTCGACAGCAATGGCGACGGCTCATCCACCAGCCCAGGTTTTTCGCGAAACAACAAAGGTTGGATCGAAATGAGCGATGTGAGCGATGACAGCGTTTCGTCCATCAAGTATGCCGTGTTTCGATACAGGGAGTACGGTATCGATTTGCTGCAGGCTTCTCCAAGAATAAGCAACTGTATCTTTGATAAGACAGATTGGGGAGTGCGGTTCAACGGGGTTTCGCAACCAACGTTGGATAGCTGCTCGTTTAGGAATCTCACCTACGCGCCCATTCGAACGTCCTTAGTTTCGTATCCGCGATCATCCAATGGAAACGTGATGTCGGGCTCAACGTATCGCGCGATTGGAATTTTAGAAGAGACACTCGTGCAAGATGTGACCTTACCGCGTCGTAGTTTTGGCGGAGTGAATAATATTCCGTACCTGTTCGGCGATTACACGATAGGAACGAGCGCTGTTCTGACGATCTCGCCTGGCGTTGTGATGAAATTCTTCCCCGACAAACGAATGATTGTCCGCAAAGGTTTGATTGCCGAAGGCGGTGCACATCCCGACAGTATCATTGTGTTCACTGACATTCGCGACGACTTTTACGGAGGCGACACGAATGCCGACAGTAGCCGTTCGACGTTCGATCCCTCCTTCTATCCCGGCAACTGGCGTGGGATTCTGTTTGAAGGCGAATCGCTTGATCCGCTCTGCCGTTTGCGTCATTGTGTTGTGCGTTACGCAGGATATTATTACGACGCTCAATATGGCGGCATTGCGACAAATAACGCAAGTCCAACAATTACGCATTCATTGGTATCAAGAAATCGCAGTGGCATTATCGCGAGTGGAGCCTCGAACCCGGTCATCAACCATTGCGATATTTACGACAACAGTGAATTCGGAATCCAGAACGTGAATCAATCGTTTGTGATTGACGCCCGGTGGAATTGGTGGGGGAGCAATTCGGGTCCGACTCATGCCGGCAATCTCGGCGGAATAGGATCAACCGTCACGGACGGGGTCAACTATTCCTTGTTCCTCACCTCGGGTACTTACCGACCGTTGGCCGGCGATGTGAGCCTGAACGGTTCTATCCAGGCGTTCGACGCATCTCTCATTCTGAAGTGGCTTGCCGATCCTGTTATCAACCCCCTCAATTCTTTACAGCAACAGGTCGCAGACGTGAGCGGCAACGGGAGCATCCTGGCTTATGATGCCTCCTTGATCTTGCAGTACGTCGTCGGTAAGATCAGTATCTTCCCGATTGAGTTTAATCGTTCGATCGAGGGTGGGGGAATTCTCGCGAATGCCGTCTCGGTCGGCTCCATTGGCATCACCAATGGTGAAGTCGCTCGAGGCAGGCAAGTAACAGTGACCCTCACCGCGGAAGGCTTAACAAACGTCTACGCGGCGGGTATTGAGTTGTCTTACGACCAAGAGGCTCTTGTGCCAATTTCCGTGCGAAGTGTGGGACTTGCTGGAGGAAAACTCTTTGAGTACGGCGCCAGTGATGGTCGTCTCCGCATTTTCTTTGCGTCAGCAGACGCTTTAACAGGAGGCGGAGGGTTAGTTGCCATTACGTTTGAAGCGCTGGACGGGGTACGAGGCAAGATCCAGTCTCCCGTTAGCTTTAGCCAACTCTTCCTGAACGAGACAAATTTCCTTGCTCAGGCCAAGGGAGGCGTGATCGAGATTCACGGAAAGCCAGTATCATATTCCTTGAACCAAAATTATCCGAACCCCTTCAATCCTCAAACGACCATATCCTATACGGTGTCCAATGATGGCGAGCATGTCAGGGTGGAGATCTACAACATCAACGGTCAGCTTGTCCGGGTGTTGGTGGACCAGCAGCAACTTGCGGGTGAGTATAAGGTCATGTGGGATGGCGCCACAGGACGCGGTGAGCGTGTTGCAAGTGGGCTTTATATGTATCGGATGAAAGCGGGGGCCTATGTCAGTGTCAAGAAAATGATCATGGTGAAATAACAGACCGATGTTCATTCCATGACACTGAAAGGGTATGATCATGAACTTGAAGTTTAAAACAACGCTAGTCGCGTGGGCGGCCTTGTTGATGTGTTCTACGTCCGTTCAGGCGCAGTCCATCCAGTTGGCATTCCGCGACACCACAGTGGTCGGGGGAACGACCTTCGACTATCCGATCTATGTGGACAGTTCGCTGACAGGGCGTAATATCTCCTCGTACCAGTTGGAATTTACCTTCAACGCCTCCTATTTCACATTCGTAGGCGTCACCGGAGTTGGGACAATGACGTCAAGCTGGACACAGCTTGAGGCGAATGAAGTCTCCACGGGACGAATACGTGTCGCTGGGAGCGGGGCAACGGATCTTTCCGGTACCGGAAAGCTCGTTATTGTTCAGTTGGCTGCGAGAATTCCTACCTCGAATGTCTCCGGAAGTTTTTCTTTCCAAAATTCGTTACTCAATGAGGGAACCCCCCCAACAATCCATAGGAACGGCACCGTGACGGTCCAGCGCCGGCCCTTTATCACGATCGTCCCGAAAACGTGGCTGATGACTAAGGGAGAGACGAAGCTCTTTACGATTCTCGGCGGCGTTGCCCCCTACACATGGTCAACGACAAATCCGGGCGTGGCGACGGTTGGTGGAACTGGTCTGCTGACCGCTGTCAATCGAGGATTCACGCGAGTGATCTGCTCCGACTCGCTGGGAGTGATCGATACGTCAGGTCTGGTTGAGGTGCACAGTCTGAAACTTTCGGTTCGTGATACGAGCCGCTATCAGGGTCAGATCCTTGACTTGCCTCTTTACACGACGGACGTGACAGGGTTGGGGATTGCTTCCGGGCAATTGGCGGTCACATATGACCAGAATCTTTGGACCGCCACAGGAGTGGTTCAGGCAGGGACACTCCTCGCCTCGTCCAGTGCGCCGGAGTTCTTAGTGACTCCTGGGAAGATCACGATTTCGTTTGCGGGCTCATCGAGCTTGAGCGGCTCAGGGATATTGTTGTATGTGCGGATGCAAGCAACCTCGACTACGTATGGGACATCATCCATCGGATTCCAGGACGTTCTGTTTAACCAGGATATCCTTGCCAACACGAGTGCAGGCTACGCGACAGTATCGCAACTTTCCGCCATCAACGTGAGTCCCGGTGGCTCGCAAACGCTGGTAAAGGGGGATTCCATCCAATTCACCACCTCAGGCGGAACGTCTCCGTACGCGTGGTCTGTTTCTGATTCTCAGCGTGCTTCCATTTCTCCCTCAGGTGTTTTAAAAGCCCGACGTGGGGGTTCAGTCATTGTTTACGCAAAGGATGCCTTGGGCTCCGTAGGATCGAGTGGAACGATTAATCTCTATGACTTTCGATTGAGCGTTCCTGATCTCTCGTATTATGTTGTAACTGCCGGCGATTCGGTTGTTGAAGTTCCATTGACCGTCACGGGCAACGATACAGGGTTTTATGCTTTTCAGGTGAGAATCACTTATACGACCGGCCATTTCCTGAAGCTTGACAGCGTGATTATTGCCGGCACTATCGTGTCAAGCTGGGCGGTTGTACCCAGCTACGCGAGCGGAGTTGTCCAGATGGCTGCTGCCGGCGTAAATCCCGTGACAGCAGGAGGAACGCTTGTTAAATTGCGCTTTGTCGTGCCGGATTCGACACCCCGACCATCAACGACATATATCTCTCTCACGAATGTCGTGTTCAATGAAGGATCACCTTTACCTTTGATTGACAACGGTTACGTTCAGATCAGGACTACCAATTCGAGTCCTTACCTCCAAAGTCGATCGCCGTCAACGCTGGATTCCGTTGTAATCAACCAGCCTACGCTGTTTACTGTCTCTGCGTACGATCCCGACGGGGACCAGCTTACCTATACTTGGAAGGTGAACGGAGCCGTCGAACAATCGGGCCTGAGCAATTCCTTTATCAGAACATTTTTGAGCCTGTCGGCAAGCACCAACGTGACAGTCGTTTTTGCGGATCCTTATGGACGCCGGGACAGCACAAGTTGGACTTTTAAAATCGTGACGACCATTGAAGGGGATGAAAACGTCGTTCTGTCGACATTCTTTCTCGCTCAGAATTATCCAAATCCGTTCAATCCGAGCACAAAAATTGGTTTCAAGTTGCATGTTTCAGGTTTCACGTCGCTGAAAGTGTTCGATCTTCTCGGGCGTGAAGTGGCGACGCTGGTGAACGAGGAGAAAACACCCGGCACATATACGATGACGTGGGATGCGACGGGAATGCTGGGCGGGGTTTATTTTTACCGGTTAACAGCAGGAGATTTCTCAGCCGTACGAAAGCTCATTTTGTTGAGATAGACTTTTCAGCTCCAAATGATCTACGCTCAAGCCATCCCTCATGCACGGATGGCTTTTTTGTTTCTCTTCTCCTTTTTTGCTATTTTCTCTCCATGAATGTCTCGAAGAGCGAGATCAAGTATCTCCGGTCCCTCAGTCAGAAGAAAGTCAGACAACAAGAGAAGAGGTTTCTCCTTGAAGGATGGCGAGCGCTGAAGGAGGCACTGAATTCGGATTTCACGATCGAATACATTGCAATGCTTCCTCGCTTTATTGACGATCCCAATTACTCCAGCATCGCTGGTGAGATTGATCGTCGGAATATTGAAGTGAAGGAACTGACCGAGGCCGATGTAAACAGGATCGCCGACACAGTCCACGCTCAAGGGGTCGTTGCGCTGATTCAACAAAACAACTTCGAGTTGAGCGATCGTGGATTGAGGCAAGCTTCCCTCATCGTTGCCGCAGATGGGGTAAGTGATCCGGGAAACCTCGGCTCGATCTTGCGATCATGTGATTGGTTTGGAGTTGACTTGCTGCTTTTGGGCAATGGTTGCGTTGAGTTGTACAACGAAAAGGTGGTTCGCTCGACAGTAGGTTCTATCTTCCATCTTAACGCTGCCGAAGGCGTAGACTTAGGGAACGAGTTGCCGCACTTGAAAAAACTTGGCTTTTCCATCGTGGCGCTTGCGGGGGAGGGGAAAATAGCTTATCAACAGCACTCCTTTGAAAGGAAAACTGTGTTAGTGGTCGGGAGCGAGGCACACGGTGTAAGTAAGGAGATTCAGGGAGTCGCAGATCATGTATTGAAAATCCCGAAGATTGGTAAGGCAGAATCCCTGAATGTCGGTGTCGCGTGCGGCATTCTGCTGGCGCATGTGAGAGCATGATCAAATGAAAAATGAAAAACGAAAAATGAAAAAGAATGATTAATGAAAAATGAAAAACGAAAAAAGAAGAAGAATGAACAATGAACGATGACAAAATGACTCAATGACATTCCGCATTCCGCGTCCTGAGCGAAGTCGAAGGGCGCATTCCGCAATCCACAATGATTACTTCTGTTCCCGGTTTCAAAGTTGGGCACTATACTGATTTAGAGAACATGACAGGGTGCACGGTCATCTTGTGTCCGCCAAAGACACGTGCAAGCTGCGAGGTTCGTGGCGCCTCTCCGGGGAGTCGTGAGCTTGCGTTGCTCGCTCCCGACAAATCAATGCAGGAAGTTCATGCTATTCTTCTTGCGGGCGGAAGTGCGTTTGGTCTCGCCGCCGCCGATGGTGTTATGAAGTGGCTGGAAGAGCATGATGTCGGCTATCAGACTCCATGGGTAAAGGTGCCGATCGTTCCAACAGCCGTTGTGTTCGATCTCAATGTCGGCAGTGCAGCTGTTCGCCCCGATGCGACCGCCGGATACAAAGCGTGCCAGAGTGCAACGAGTGGGTCTTTTCAGGAAGGAAATGTAGGGGCCGGTTGTGGGACAACCGTTGGGAAATGGAAGGGTCCTGAGTTCTGGATGAAGGGTGGCGTTGGAAGCGCATCGAAGACGGTGGGCGATCTCGTGGTGGGTGTGTTGGCGGTCGTGAATGCCGTTGGGGATATTTATGATTCCAATGGGAAGATCATTGCGGGAGCGAGAAAGCCTTCGGGTGAGTTCTTCGCGGAGTCGGAACCGGTTCGAATGTTTGCACGCGGTAAGGTTCTTGAGAAAACGAACACGACTCTTGTTGTCGCGGCAACGAATGCAGCCTTCAGCAAAGTGGAGCTTCATCGCATTGCTCAGCGAATGCACGACGGCATGGCGCGGGCGATCACTCCTGTTCACACTTCGTTCGATGGAGATGTGAGCTTCGCATGTTCGTGGGGAACACTGAGCGCTGATCTCGATCTCGTGGCTGAGCTTGCTGCGGAGCTTAGCGCAGAGTCCATTCGACGCGCAGTGAAATCTGCAAAAGCGATTGCCGGAATTCCCGGCCTTGGTTGAACTCCTACGGAGTTCATTCTCGTGTTTTGATACGCGGTTCTACAAACGCTTAGCTCCTGACGGAGCTGACGCACTCAAGCAGAGAGTTTTTTGGAGTGCTGATCGGAAAGAGCGATGACCCCGTAGGGGTCGAATGTTTGTAGAACGAGAATCAACAATGCAAATTCCAACTCCATAGGAGTTGAACGCGTAGGCATTTGGGGTGAGATCAACCATGTGGTGTATGAGTTGGGAGTTTATCATATCAGAGGCGGAAAGCTGACTTCTGCCTACATTGGAAAGCAACCGCGTCTTGCCCCGAAATGTTTGCTTTCCATCCCGCCTTAGGCGGGACGCCCAATGATCGGAATCTGCCGCTTCTCAGCATTCCGCTGTTTTGCGGCATTTTGAAAAGCGGAACAAAAAGCGGGACAACACTTCGCCAAAGGGGTCCTTCGGACGGGGCTTGCCTCACCATGGATCTGTTTTTGAATTGCACAAAAAATCACCTATATTTTTTCCCCGCATGTGTCCCGACGACAATCAGATGAAGGGAGAAACCGATTATCAGTCTCACACAGAAAAGTTTCGCTTCGCAGAAGTCGATAAGGAAGTAAAAACGTGAATTATATTGACTTGTCAAAAAATGAAGAATCCGCACTCCAGACCGAATCACTCGGGGAAAAGATCAAACTCGTCATTGAAAAATTGCCTCCCGCCGAAGTCACCCTTATTGAAATTATGGATATCGTCGGGGCAGATAGCCTCCTGCTTCTGACCATTTTCCTTTCCCTGGTATTCCTCGTACCTGTGTCCATTCCGGGTGTCAGCACAGTTTTTGGTATCGGCATCCTGTTCATCGGAATCACCCGCCTGGTTTCCCGCAAATTATGGCTTCCAAAAACCATTACAAATCGCAAATTATCCTCCGAAAAACTCGGCGAAGGATTGAAGCGTGCCCTCATCTGGTTCCACCGATTGGAAATGATCAGCCGTCCGCACCGCTTGAGCGGGTTGACCTCTGAGGGTTTGATGACAGTCTTGAGTAATTTGTCATTCATCCTCGCCGCGCTCCTGCTCATGGCCCCTTTTGGTTTCATCCCATTCAGCAACACCCTGCCCGCCCTTGCGCTGATCTTTTTATCCGTCGGGATGATTCAGCGCGACGGCGGTTTTATTCTTCTCGGCAATCTTTCCAATGTCGTCACGATTGTTTATTTCGGTTTTCTCATCGCCGGTGGCGGATGGTCTATTACCAAGCTATTCAAGATGCTTGGGTAAGCGTGAGAGCCATAAAAGTTCTTTTTGTACAGCATCGAAAATAAATTCATCGTTCAGCGTAACATCAATTAAGACGATGCGAACATCTCATCGGCCCCATCAAGTTACTCTTCAGCGCGCCCTATCGAAGCTCGGGGTGTGCTCTCGATCTCAAGCATCCCCCTTGATTCAGGCCGGTCGCGTTTCCATCAATGGCAGAGTTGAAGCCAACCCAAATCGTTGGATGAATCTGCAAAGCGATAAGATTGCCGTTGACGGACGCATGCTGACAAAAGAGAAAGAGTACAGATACCTTCTGTTTCACAAACCGTTGGGGGTGGTGACCACTCGATCTGATGAGCGGGGTCGTGTGACTGTGTTCGACCTTCTTGGCGATTCAGGAAAAGGTCTGTTTCCCGTTGGTCGTCTTGATAAAGACACGACGGGACTCCTTCTTCTTACAAATGATCACCAATTGAGTGAGATGCTTACGAATCCAAACTCCAAAGTTCCCAAATCATACAGCGTTGTCGTTGATCGCCCACTGACAGAGAGGGACTTGAAAGCTCTTAAAGAGGGAGTTGAAATAGATATTCGTGGCACGGGATACAAGACGCGTCACGCGGAAGTATCGAAGATAAATCCGACTACGATCGAAGTGACGATCACAGAAGGGAAGAACCGTCAGCTTCGCCGTATGCTCGATGCTCTAGGGTATGAGGTCGTACTTCTTCACCGGAAGTCCGTTGGAACCCTCCAACTTGAGAAGTTGAAGGAAGGAGACTCCCGTGAGCTCACAAGTAATGAATTGAAGAGCTTGAAGGCTCAACAATCCCCGCCCGCACGGGAAACGTCACGCATCCCCGTACGGGGACGCATGTCTAAAAAGATCCGGTCTAATGCCCAACATCGCCAGCACCATCGTTGAAGTGTGTGTTTTTCGCAGAAGCGCGAATCGGCCTGAGTACCTACTACTCCACCGCGCAGAACATGACCGGATCTATCCCGGTATCTGGCAGCTTGTGAGTGGGTCCATTGAGCCGGGCGAAACGGCGGAGAAAGCAGCTCTGCGCGAGCTTCGGGAAGAAACGAAGTTGCTCCCAAAGAGATTCTGGGTTGTTCCGCTAGTAAATTCCTTTTATGTTCCATCAAGAGATGTTCTTCACTTTACGACGGTCTTTGCGGCGGAGGTAAATGTTGGGGAGGAGGTGGGGCTTTCATCCGAGCATCAGAATTCTTCATGGCTTTCCAGCCGTGATGCGATGAAGACGCTCGTATGGCCGGGTCAACGTAACGTGATCAGCATGGTTCAAGAATTCATCATCCAATCGCCCACAAATTCCAATCTCACTGAAATCTCTCTTTCCGAAAGGAATTCCCTGTGAGTCTTCTCGTTGTAGGTTCCATGGCGCTTGATACTGTTGAGACACCATTCGGAAATGTTTCCAATGCCTTGGGCGGGTCTGCGGTTTACGTCGCTGTTGCGGCCAGTTACTTTACAGCCCCGATTCGGCTGGTCGGTGTCGTCGGTGGAGATTTTCCGAAGAAGCATACCGACTTCCTCGACGAACGGAATATTGACCTGGACGGACTTCAAAGAGTAGAGGAGGGGAAAACATTTCGCTGGGGTGGAAGATATCATTACGATCTGAACGTTCGCGACACGCTCTTCACAGAATTGAACGTTTTCGAAAAGTTCAAACCGGTCATCCCGCACACTTACAAGCGAAGCTCCTACGTGTGTCTTGGTAATATTGATCCAACCCTTCAACTTGAAGTCCTGAAGCAGATCGAGAAACCGCGTCTCGTTGTCGGTGACACGATGAACTATTGGATTGAATCGAAGCCAAAAGAATTGCAAGAGACGTTCAAGGTGATGGACGTTGTGGTGGTGAATGAATCGGAGGCTCGTCTGCTCACGAAAGAACCGAATCTCATCAAGGCTTCAAAACGGATCATCGAAATGGGTCCAAGCACTGTGATCATCAAGAAGGGCGAGCACGGCGCGCTGCTTGTCACAAAGGATGTTGTGTTTTCCGCTCCCGCCTATCCATTAGAGACCATCTACGACCCGACAGGCGCAGGTGATGCGTTCGCGGGTGGATTTGTGGGATGGCTCTCCAAAACCGATGATCTTTCTCCAGAGAATCTCCGTCGAGCGGTTGTGTATGGAAGCGCGCTTGCTTCGTTTTGTGTTGAGAAGTTTAGCATTGACGGCTTACGAGACCTGACGTACTTGGAGATTCAAGACCGTTACCGCGCGTTCATGGAGATATCGAGATTCGATGAACGATCATGATCAAGCCGTTGACCCCGAAAAGGTATATTTCGGGGTTGAATGGAGAGAAGGACGACTTCGGTATCTTGACCAACGAAAGCTGCCGCTGCAGGAAACCTACGTTGAAACCGACGATGAAAAAGAAGTCGCAGGGGCGATCAAGTCATTGGCGATCCGTGGCGCGCCATTGATCGGCATCGCCGCCGCCTACGGCGTAGTTCTTGCCGTTGGAAAAATAACTCCCGGTAGCAGTCCCAACATCATCAGCTCCACATTTGAAAGAACAATCACCTTGCTTGCATCAAGCAGGCCGACTGCAGTGAACCTTTTTTGGGCGCTTGAGCGAATGCGAAAGGCGTTTGAGCGGGGCAAGACCGGAGTTGTAGAAACGTTGAAGAAGACGTTGCTGGAGGAAGCCCTTGCGATCCATCGTGAAGACGAAGCGATGTGCCGAAACATTGGCAAGCACGGTGCGCAGTTGCTCCCGAATGCCGCAGTTGTTCTCACGCATTGTAACACGGGAGCCTTGGCAACCGGTGGCGCTGGAACCGCGCAGAGTATTCTCGAAACCGCCTGGCGGTCACACAGACTGAAACACGTGTACGTTGATGAGACGCGACCCCTTTTTCAAGGTGCTCGATTGACGGCATGGGAGCTATCGAGGTTAGGAATTCCGTTCACGCTCATCACGGATAGCACGGCTGCCTTTCTTATGCAACGCGGAATCCTCAACGCAGTCGTTGTCGGGGCGGACCGGATTGCAAGGAACGGAGACACAGCGAACAAAGTCGGCACCTACGGACTTGCTGTGCTCGCGCGGCATCATGGAATTCCTTTCTACGTCGCGGCTCCGACTTCCACGATTGACCCCAATACGCCCGACGGCAAAGCCATTCCGATCGAACAACGAAGCCCCGAAGAAGTCACAAAACCTTTCGGATTGCAGATCGCTCCAGAGGGAGTTGACGTTTATTCACCGGCTTTCGATATTACGCCATATGAGCTTGTGAATGCCATCGTTACCGAGGTTGGCGTTATGGAGCCACCGTTTGAGTCGCTACCATGATGAACACTCATTGCCTGCGTTTGTGGAAGGGAAAGGACGATCCCTCAGGATTTCATGTTTCAACTCAATGCCAAGGAGTTTGATTCTTTGAGATTCCATTTTGGAATGTCAAAAAACCGGGCCGAGGCGAACGACGGTATGCCCACTATGCATTTGCAACAGTTGAATTCATCGGTTTCTTCGGAATAGTTGTGCTATGGTAAAAGAACAAAAAGGCGAAATTGTCATATATCGCAGCGAAGACGGGAAAGCGACGCTGGACGTCCGATTGGAACGGGAGACTGTCTGGCTTGACGCCCATCGTATGGCGGCGCTCTTTGGAAGGG
>JANONN010000075.1:0-16678 GCA_031420835.1 Ignavibacteriales bacterium
GTTTCCGAGGGCGCCCGCCAGACCGCACGGCGGGCTGGTCGCCCTCGGTTGTAATATGTTTCCACTTCGTGGAAATACGCACAACAGACCCTGAAAGGGTCATTTACTTCAGGTCGGGGCAGCGCCCCGACCAACTCAATAACCAACGACAAGAAACCCTGAAAGGGTGACATACCTGTTTTGCCTGCCTGCCGCAGGCACGGCGTAACATCAGTGATAATAATATAAGAAGAAGGGTCAGGTTTTACAAGAAGTCTGTGCGAAATCTGTGGCCGCTATTTCGGGTGTTTGAGGTTCTCAGAGAAATTCCTAACTTGAACCACCTGACTGGAAAGCTAGAACCATGACTAATACCATTCTCCTCCTGACGTTTTTCTCTATCGGGTGTCTCACTGACCAAGGAGCGAAACTCCCCGATTCTGTCGCAGTGCCTGTGGATTCGATCAAGAGTATCTCTATCACAGGCAAAACGGTATCAGCCGTAGTCTGGTGCACTGTCCCGACTCCCTGCTGGGGATTCGTTCGCACGGATCAGACTGTTTCAGGAAACAATGTGCATCTGAAAATCTTTGCCCGCAACACGACGAACGATCCATGCATCCAGGTGCTTGGAAGTATCGAAGCGCCGGTACGTGTGACTGTTCCCTCTGCTGGCTCATACACATTTCGCTTTTGGCGCTACAACAACACCACACTCGATACTACGATTGCTATTCCATAAGGAGTCCTTTATGTCCCCCGAACCCAGATCGGCACTATTGCTTGGAGAGACTTGACTGTTGACAACGCGGATGAGATTCGCGATTTCTACACAAATGTCGTGGGATGGAAACCTGGGCCGGTCGAGATGGACGGCTATAACGACTACAACATGTGTGGTGAAGATGGCGAAGCAATTGCCGGAGTTTGTTATCGGCGCGGTGTGAATGAGAAGCTCCCACCGCAGTGGTTGATCTACATTACCGTACGGGATGTTAACGCAAGCGCACAACGGTGTGTTGAGTTGGGTGGGAAGATCATTGACGGCCCGCGACCGATGGGGAAACAACGTTTCTGTGTAATCCAGGATCCGGCAGGAGCGGTTGTAGGCTTGATCAGCGAGTAACTCACTCCTCATCACGCAGAACCAAGACACGAACGAATTATTCGCAATCCCGCCTTGCGGGACGAAGCGAATGGCTTTTGCACCTAATCGAACTCTTCATTTTTCCATCCTTCGACCCTACCGTCATTCCAACCCTTTCTCTCAGCAAAGCGTCCTACAGTTGATCGAAGGAGGAACGCTATGAAGATTCGGTTGAGAAGACTTCTCTGCATGTGGCTTTGTGCCCGCCAGACTGCGGTCGGGCTGGCTCTTACTCTTGCTGTGTGGTCAAATTCTTTCGGTCAATCAAAGCTTTACACAGTTCGGCCGGAAGACAGCCACATAGGGTTTTCGATCTACAAGTGGATGGTGATCAAAGAAGAGGGCCGCTTCAAGGATTTTTGGGGGACTATTCGGTATGATCCGAAGGACCCAGCAGGTCTGTCGGTGGAATTCGTTGTGAATGCATCGAGTATTGACAGTCGGGATGAAGGTCGAGATAGAGCTTTACGAAGCCCCGATTTCTTCCATGTTGCTCGGTATCCCAACCTTCAATTCAAAAGCATTCGCGCTGAACCGCGTTCGGCAACTGAATTGCACATCGAAGGGAATCTAACGATCCGCGCAGTTACAAAACAAGTCACCATTCCGGTCACAATTGTTGGCTCGCACCATGTAAGAAGTCTAGGTGAGTTGATGGGGTTTGAAGCTACATTTACCATCGATCGCGAGGAGTTTGGAGTGGGAAATAACTGGAGTCCCGGAACGCTCGGGAAAGAGGTGACGATTCACATTCTAATCGGAGCAGTTTCCAACGGCACGTCAGCCAACCGCTAGGAGAAATCATGAGAAATCTCATTAAGCTTTTGATTATTGGAGTATTGTTGATCGTCAACACCATTCTTCTTGCGGCTCAAGAAGTCGCTCCGTTTCCGACTGCCCCGGGGAACATTTCTTCGGTTGCTACGCTCGTCTCAGACAATGAGCCGGGAGAGCGACTCATTATTACGGGCATCGTTTACAAGTCGGATAGGAAGACACCGATGCCACATTTCATTCTCTACTTCTACCAGACCGACGCGACCGGTGTGTACAATCATTCAGATCGAAGCTGGATGCGGCCGCGAATCCATGGTTGGGTGAAAACGGACAAGAGTGGTCGCTACGAAATCCGAACCATCAAGCCGGGCTCCTATCCAGGCAGCCGGAATCCGGCGCATATCCATGTCATCGTGGCACTTCCCGGTAAGCAACCAAACTGGATTGATGACTTTCTCTTTGAACATGATCCATACCTTAGCGAGCCCGATCGGAAAAGGTCTTTGAAAGACAACTTCTCACACATAATGAAGAGTACCAAAGAAAATGACGGAATGTTGAGGGCGACGAGGAATATTAAACTCAATGTGGATTGATGGATTGCCGGATCGATGGATTGGTAGATTGATGAAGACATTGAGGGCAAATCCAATCCTATTATTGGCCGCACTTTTCGTTGTCAGTGCGAGTTGCTGTTTTTCTCATCCCGGTATCGGCATCATCATGGATAGGAAGGGAAACGTGTATTACATCGACCTTAAGCATGTTTGGAAGATAGCGCCCAACGGAACAAAGAGCATGGCCGTGAGGAAGGACGACCCAAGTCTTCCCTTTGCAATGAGAATTGGGCGGCTTTTCGGCCAACAGGTGGGGGAGATTTTTCACCTTGAGAATGACAACACGACTTCATAGATTTGATTGTCAAATCATACTTAAGGAGACTTCGAGATCACATTCGCCCGTTCGGTTCTTCTGCTCTTAACTCTTGTTGTGACTCTGGGGCCAACCCTTTACGGCCAAGAGAGAAGCGACTCATTGCTTCCAAACAAAGGATCATTGTCCGCTGCTGATCCTCTGTATTCAATTGCCCATCGCTACGCGCCATTTATCTATCACGCAACAGACAAAACAAAAGGACGTCAAGATCTCATTTCGAACATCGACTTTGATGGAGATCTGGTTGGAAACAACAACTGGGAGACCTTCGATCGCTATGAGTTGAAGCCCGCGGTCTACTACGCAGTGTTGGAAACGGAGACGCATTACTTTATCGCGTATCATCTTTTCCACCCGCGCGATTGGAATCACTTCACATTTTATTTGCATGATACGCACGAGAATGACGGCGAGAATCTCCAAGTCGTCGTCCGGAAGTCGGATGGAAGGGTCATTCTTCTCTGGACGCAGGCGCACTACGGGAGCGATGTGTACACAAATCCAAGCTCCGGAATCTCTCGTGGTCGGACAAAGATCTCGGGTCAGTTTCAAATTGTAAACGAGCATGGGATTCCGGACACTACGGGAAGTCATGCAGCGGTTTTCGTCGAGGAACAAGGGCACGGTATTTACGGAACACTCGATTCCGGCAGCGATGTTGTGCTGCATCCCGATGGTTCGTACGAGTTCGAAGGGGGAAGCGGACTGCTCTTTCGACCAGCCAAGGCGAATGAGTCTGTCTCAGAACCGCGAGTCTACACGTCAGGAGAAGTAGCATATCAACTTGATTCCATCACAATGAAACTGTGGCCCTTGCTGCGAGATGGAGAACTGACGGGCGATGGTAAACTCCTCGATGGTGTGTGGAGATACAAAGACGATCTTGTTGATGTTCCTGTCCCCCGGTACTACGATGCGGATCGCTTCAGCGGACCGCTTGGGCCTGACAGAGGCATTTCACCGTTTGCGCTCGACTTTTCTTGGAGCAAAGGGACACTCGGGGCGTTGTTCTTCAATCCGGCAAAGCGATATGCCGAGCGGCTGAAAATAGAAGGGGACTGGTCGTTTGAGTATGTATCATACCCGTTTCGTTAGAAGGGAAGACGCTTTCGCACCGTAAAAGTTGAGTGAGTTCGAGTAACTCATTTTCGCGAAACTCATAGCATCAGGGGGCTTCCATCATAATGCCTAAAGCTTTTCAAGACTATTATCCTGACCATTTCAGCTACTGTTACGGTTGCGGCAGGCTCAACAGCGATGGACTGCAAATCAAGAGCTACTGGGATGGAGATGAGACAGTGTGTCGCTTCACTCCCCGGCCTTCGCACACTGCAATTCCCGGATATGTCTATGGCGGGTTGATCGCCTCGCTCATTGATTGCCATGGAACCGGATCGGCGGCAGCGGCTGCGTACCGCGCCGAGGGGCGCGAGATGGGTAGCGATCCTCCGCACCGGTTCGTGACTGCTTCACTGCGCGTCGATTACTTGAAGCCGACTCCCATTGGGATGGAACTTGAGATTCGTGGGAAGATCAAGGAGATCAAAGGTCGCAGAGTCGTTATTGAGGCAACGCTTTCCGCAGGCAATGAAGTGTGTGTAAAGGGAGAAGTCGTGGCAGTGGAAATGCCCGAGCATTTGATACGAGAGACAAAAATGTAGGGAGCCCAGAACGCGACCAATTCACATAGCAAAAGAGAGAAAATATTTCTACCATCTTTCACGGTCGGACCTTTGACAAGACAGACAAAAGGAGGAAGAACCTATGCCCAAATTTCTGAAGCGAGGACTCATTGCGTTAGGAGCTGTCGGAGTTTTAATCCAATTCTATCGGCCTGAATTAACAAATCCGCCGGTGGATCCCGAGATGACCATTCAGGCCAAGTTCCAGGTTCCTCCGGAGGTTGATACCATCATCCGTCGTTCATGCTACGATTGCCATTCACACGAAACGAAATGGCCATGGTACAGCAACATTGCTCCCTCACGCTGGCTCGTTGCAAGCGACGTAGAAGACGCAAGGGGTCACATGAACTTTTCAAACTGGACTTACTCGTCGCTGCGGGCTGTCGCAAAGCTCGATGAAATCGCACTACAGATAGATGAAGGGGAGATGCCACTGCCTCCATACCTTCTCATGCATCCGTCGGCACGACTCTCCGAACAGGAAAAGAACATCATGTATGATTGGGTGGAAAAGGAGAGAGAACGCATCCTTGGGAAAGAAGAGAAGTAAGCCGGCAGAACGATGATTACTTCTCAGCCCCCTCGAGCACGCTCATCGCTTTATCCAGGTCTCTGACATCAAGAATCACGGTGGCAGATTTCTCACCTTTGGCCACTGTGGCGTAACAGTATTCGATGTTCAGCCCGGCATTCCCGAGGCGTGCCGCGACAAAGGCGAACGAGCCCGGCTTATTGTCAAGATCGAGCCTGAGCACCTCACGCAGTTCGACGCTGTAACCATTCTTCTGCAGCAGTTTTTGTGCATGATCGGGATCGGATACCGAGAGCTTCGCAACATCCTGAAAGAGACCGATCGCTTCGATATTCACTTTCTCCCTCCCAAGGTGCCCCAGCAACTCGCCGAGCGCTCCGGGCCTGTTCTCTACAACAACGAACAACTCCTGAATTTTCTGCATAAGTTCTTCCTCCTCAAAATATGGCTTATCGCATCGTACCCCATCTGATATCGAAGGCCATTAAATAAAACCAAACAAGAACGCCACAAGAAATCCGGCAATGGTTGCCAACCCAACATCGGGCCCGCCATGTTCGTACGCTTCAGGCATCATGACGGACGAGACCATTGCGAGAATTCCTCCGCCGGCGATCGCTTCCACAAGGGTCAGAACAGTTGGCGGCGCCTCCGTCAAGAACAGATTTCCCAACGCTGCTGCAATGGCCCCGGCCACAACAAGAAACGCCCACAGTATGAGGACGCGACTCGGTGCAAACCCCGCTTCCTTCATTCCCGAAGCACTTGCCATCGCTTCCGGGAGATTCGACACGAAGACGGCTGCAAGAAATGTGTACTGATAAGTTGCAAGGCTTACGAAGCTCGAGCCGATAACAATCGATTCCGGAATTCCATCCAGCATCGCACCAAAGAAAATCGCAAGTGGAGCGCTGACACTCACATGCTTTTGCATGAGTGCAAGCTCCTCAGATCGGCTCAGGCGATGAATGTTGGCCACTGCTACCTTCTGCCAAAGCTCCGCGTCGACTTTACCACGAGCGGTCTTCACGTTTTCGACAAGTCGTTGGGAGTTCAACTCTTCCACAGCCCGCCGAAGTCTGGGAAGATTCGCCATCAACTCATCAAAATGTTCCTTTCTGATTCGGAGAAGCGAGGAGTCCTTCGTTGCAATAGCTGTTGCAGTGCGTGGCTGACCGGTGAGGAGCGCCATCTCACCAAAGGACTGGCCCGGTCCCAGTTGGGCGAGGACGTCTTGAACGGCTCCCTTCCCTTTTCCGGTTATGATTTTCACCCCGCCAACGTTAATCAGATAGAGCGCATTTCCGCTCTCTCCCCGATGGAAGATTGTCTCGCCGGCCCGGAATTGTACCGGCTCTACGCATGCAAGAACGCCCTCCATCTCTTCAGGCGGCAAAGAACGCACAAGTTCAACGTTCGCGAGTTGGGAAAGAACCGCCGCAGATTCTTCTCGCTTCTTTTTAAGCAAGAACAGTTTCGCAAGCGCCGGATGTCTTAATGCGCCTCCCATGCGATCAATAAATCGATTGCCTATGTAATAGACAGAACCGCCTGTGACAAAACCTGCCGCAACCCAAATCCAGCTTACAACTCCGCTTAAATGGGCCTCGTGGATGAGTCGTTCAGCCCCTTCGAACGCAAGCTCGACTGAGAGCGCTTGGATAAGCGCGCCGGTGCCAAATGCCATGACGATCGCATTGACTTTTTGGGAGGGCTTGAGGAAGAGACCAATGGAAGCGCCGATGAGGAGCGACACCATGGCGAGAACCGCCATGGCGGCGGCAGAAAGAACCCGAATTGGATCAACAGCGTCGAGGATCATGGGAAAGGGTGTGGCTCAAAGATACAAAAGGCTATACCCTTTTCAAAGTCTCATAAAGGTTGGGTAATGGCCCAGTTTGAGCTTTGGTGGCTCAGTTTCAAAAGAAAAAGAATTTCACCGCAAGAGCCGTCACCAAAAAAGCCATCCACATTAGGGCTTGCGCTCCCGCCCTCGTATAGATAGCGATAACGTCTAAGCACTGAAGTATCCCTTCCAAAGACTTCGGAACGACTGTTCCTATAAACCTGTTAAACCTTAGAAGTTCTCGCTCTTCTTCTTGATCCTCTTCTTCCATTTTTCGTTGCTCATTGTCGTCCATTATGCGGCTTCCTTCCGTAAGAGATTAGTTTGCAGCAAGTTATTCCACGTCCAAAGGTGTTTAGTAATTCCTGCTTCCATTGCGGGCGTAACTCTCAGCGTTTCATGAATCCGCATGAAGTTGTAGTGGAAGAAATGAAGGGCTAACGCGGTCTGCAAATGTCTCAGGCTCTTTGAGAAGGCGTTAGTAAGCCTTGTGAACCCACGTAACTGCATACGCATCGTGAGGTTTTGCCTCTCAATATCGCTCGTTGAAATGTGTTTCCGTTTAGGTTCTCCTGTGATAACCTTCTTGGAAATGCCTATTATCTGGGCGGGAGAATATCGCCGCCGATCTTCCCTCGTTTCTTCACCGTATTGTTTGTGCAGTTGGGCATAGTCAATGTCAGAGCCAGCACCAAAGGTTGTGGAAAAACAAAACCACAGTCATGCTGAGCGGAGTCGAAGCGTGCAAATTGATGCGAAATGACAGGGTTCTGCCAAAGGCATCCCTTCGGGAGACTTCGCTCACCCTGACTGAGTTTTTCTGTTGTGGCACTTTTTCAACAGCCTGTTAGAGGAGGAGTTGCCACGGCGCACTTCTGCGTCAATTTTCTTGGGCGATTCTGAAGCTCATAAGTCGGCTACTCAAGGAGCTGCTCAACGAATCTCGCAATCGCGGGAACAGCGGTCAACCCAGGCGATTCTATGCCGACGAGATTCACAAATCCGGGTAGCCCTTTCTCTTTCTCATGGGCAATCAGAAAATCGCGTGGCGGCTCCCCTTTTCGCTGCAACTTGGGGCGAATGCCAGCCATGTCGGGCGTGATGTCATCATCTGAGATGGCGGGAACAATTCTCCGAATCGCCTCCGCGAACGCAGTTCGTTTCGATTCATCTACCGAATAGTCAATCACACCATCGGGCAGATATTCTGCATCGGGACCGAACTTTAACCGTCCACCCCAATCGAGCAGCGCATGAACACCGAGACTCTCTCCACCCGGAACCGGATACACGAGCCGTGAAACGAGTTTCGATTTCGAAGCCGCCACCGTGAAATACGAACCTTTGGCGTAGCTCAGCTTGTAACCCGCTTCTTCAATGTTGATACCAGCAAGAGCTGCGATGCGGTCGGCAAAGAGTCCCGCTGAGTTAATGACCTTTTCAGTCGTGAATGAAGAAAGCGTTCCCGATTCGTTGATCGTAATCCTGTAGCCATTGCCTGTCGGTTCGATACCAACCACTTCACATCGAGACTGGACTGTTACTCCATGATTAATGGCGGTGTGATAGAAGTAATCCATCAGCTCGTGAGCGCTGATGATGCCGGTAAGCGGAGAGAAGATCGAGCCGACGGTGGTGATATTCGGTTCAAGTCGTAGGGTTTGGTCACGATTCAACATCTGTAACTCAACACCGTTCTTGCGACCATTCTCAAAGATCGCTTCCAACTTCCGCAACTCGAAGTCATTCGTTGCCGTGATGATCTTCGTAATCCGACGGTGCGTGATGTTGTTGGCTTTGCAGATTACATAAAGCTCATCCCGCCCTTCGACGCACAAACGCGCTTTCAGTGAGCCGGGTGTGTAATAAATACCCGCATGGATAACCTCACTGTTGCGGCTAGAGGTCTCCATGCCGTACTTCTCGTTCTTTTCTAGCACGATTAGATTTGGGTGTCGCTCAGATAATCTCGCTGCGATTGCGAGTCCAACAACACCACCCCCAACGACGGTGATTTCAAAATCTGGCATGAGTTCCTTTTGGGAAAACTGTGCGAAGGGTAAGGCCCTTGCAAGGTTCAACAAAACAAAAAGCGCCTTCCAATATACGCAGCAGGGAAACGCTTATCCAGAATTTTATCCGGCGAGCTAAGTTTTTTCTCTCTTTGTCATCCTCGTTGGTTCGCTGCGCACGCCTGACCCTGCGCGACCGGAAAGCCACGATCCTATCTGTGTAGGTAACCGGTTTGCAGACCGACCGATCTCAAGAACTGGTCGACACACCTTGCAGCTCTACATTTTCAGGAAGAATTTATTTTCGCTTTAGGCTCAGCGGCCATGGTTGCGGGATCGCGAGAAACATAACTGCAGAGGCAAACAAGGCAGTGTTCTTTAAGAACTGCACCATTTCCATCATCTTCATCATCTGATCATCGACAGCCCAGAAGTTATGCATTATGAGCGTCACTGGGAGAAAGAAAACCACCAGCGCAACGATGCCAATTGTCGGCCGATAACCGCTAAGGATTGTGACACCGCCGATGAGCAGTAGTATGCCGGTTACAATCACGAAAACTTCCGGTAAGGGAACTCCTTTTGAAGCGGTATATCCAGCCATCATCTTCAACTGAAAAAAGTGGTTGCTGGCGTTGAACAGGTAGTACAACCCCAGCACAATCCGAGCGATCAAGAAAATGATTTTCATAGTCCTTCTCCTTTTATTGTTGTGAATGGAATAATTGAGTTCGACGTATTTATATATCGATATATTGTAAAAAAAAATTATTCGGCACTACGCGTGAGATCTTTCACAAACTTCGACAGTTCTTTTGTCATCTCTTTATTTGCCGAGAGAATGACATATCGAACATCTGCGCTTGCTGATCGGCAGCACTCCAGAAATTGTGCATGATCAATTCATGGTGCTTTTGAGAGAGGCTTTCCTTACGATAACGGTTCCTTCGACAAGAATCTTTCGAGCGAAACCTTGCCGGGTCCGACCAATAACAGACAGAGACAGCTGCACAGAACGAGGAAATCGAGTTCCCAGCCGGTGGTTTGTTGTCCGATGAAGCCGAGGTTCATCGTATTGATCTTCATATTGATGACGCCAAGCATGAGTACTATATCAATATGTGTGGACAAAAAAAATTATGCGGCACTACTCATCAACTTCTTCACAAAGACCGATAGATCTTCCATCGAATCTTTGTTCACAGAGAGAATAGTATAACGCCCATCTTTTTCAGCGTTGACCAAACCGGCATCCACGAGCAGTTTGATGTGATGAGACATCGTAGGCTGAGCGAGATCAGCAATTTCACCCACTTCGGTGCACGTGACCTGCTTACGACGTGCAATCTCTCGCAAGAGATGAATCCGCGTCGGGTCTGCAAGTGCTTTAATAATTTTCACAAGACGATCTTCAGACGATGGCATATTGTTTCATCGAAATCTATCAATATGTAATAACAGATGCAAGTCTTACTTTGATTCGAACCTAATTATGAAACTCAGGAACGGAACTCCTTCGTAACTTGAGAGAAGAATTCTCCCTTTCGATGTTTCGTTCACATCTCAGTTCCGGACTCCGGCTTGCGTGGGAGTGACATCAAAGAAACGAAATCACTCCCCGGGGGCGTCAAACATACAAAACAGATCTTCTCTTTGCAACCGTTTCGAGCAAAATCCTTGCTTCCTTTCTTCCCTCTCCGTAAGTTCCATCGTTCACATTGCTTCCTCTCACACGTTTCATTAGGAGCAACCATGCAAACACGACTTCTTTATCATATGAGCTTCCTTTTGCTCATTGTTTCCGTGGCATTGGGACAACCCAAAGACCCAAAACAAGAGCCCAAATGGGATGTTACGGCGAAACACGGCCCAGCCGTTGACATTGAGTTCGAGACCGACGAAGGCACCTGGATGGCCGTTGATGTGAGTCCCGACGGTAAATGGATCGTCTTCGACCTTCTCGGCGACATCTATATCATGCCAATGGCTGGCGGTGAAGCGAAGTTGCTTGCAGGCGGACCTGCGTACGAATCTCAACCGCGATTCTCGCCCGATGGCAAAAGAATTTCCTTCACCAGCGACCGCGACGGGATTGATAATATCTGGATCATGAATGTGGATGGAATGAAACCACAACAGGTCACAAAAGAAAAAGAACGGCAGGTCAATAACGCGGTGTGGACTCCCGACGGACAATACCTTGTGGGACGGAAACATTACCGCAACACCCGCTCGCTCGGCTCCGGTGAGATGTGGCTCTACCATGTCTCGGGCGGGACAGGACTACAAATGACGAAGCGTCGCAATTGGGAACAAGATGCCGGCGAGCCTGCACTGTCCCGCGACGGACGCTATCTCTACTACAGTGAAGATATCAGTTCTGGGGGAGGATTCCAGTACAACAAAGATCCGTATGGCATCATCTATGTTGTCCAGCGATTGGATCGCGAGACTGGCAAGACAGAGCAGTACATCCGAGGGGCAGGCGGATCGGTTCGCCCGCAACCTTCTCCCGACCGAAAAACGATTGCCTTCGTGCGGAGAGTCGGGTTGAAGTCAGTCCTCTTCCTTTACGACATCGAAAGTGGAAAGGAAACTCTTCTGTACGATAACCTCGATCATGATCAGCAGGAAGCGTGGGCGATCTTTGGCCTCTATCCCGGTTTCTCATGGACACCCGACAGTAAGAGTATTGTCATCTGGGCGAAAGGAAAAATCTGGAAGGTGGACGCGAAAACGAAGGAAGCTGTCCAAATTCCCTTCAAAGTGAAAGCCAAGCACTCGATCACTGATGCCGTGCGTTTTGCGCAGAACGTCTCCCCGGAAAAATTCGACGTGAAGACGCTTCGTTGGGTTACGGTATCGCCGGATGAGAAGTCTGTCGTGTATTCCGCATTGGGCAAAGTGTGGATTCGCCCGCTGCCGAGCGGAACGCCTAAGCGACTCACCAAAGATGAGAAGAACCTTGAGCTGTATCCATCCTTCTCTCCCGACGGCAAATGGGTAGTGTATTCGACATGGAATGATGCAGAGATGGGAGCGATCCAAAAGGTGCGCGTTGATGGAACCTCTCCCACAAAACTCACGCCGTCCAAAGGAACGTATGTCGAACCAAGCTTCTCTCCCGACGGAAAGAAGGTTGTCTATCGAAAGATCGGCGGCAACGATCTCCGCGGCTATCTCTACAGTAAAGAGACCGGCATGTATTGGATCTCTGCCGATGGTGGAAAGCCAACATTCATAACTGAAGAGGGTTCGCGGCCACGATTCACCAAGTCGGGCGATCGTGTCTTTCTCTTCTCTCGCGAAGGTGATAAGACTGCTCTCGTGAGCATCGGACTCGCGGGGGAGCAACGACGCGTTCATTTGGTTTCCGAAAATGCTCAAGAGATTGTTCCTTCACCGGATGAGCAATGGATCGGTCTCGTTGAGCGATACCAGGGATACATCTCTCCTTTCCCTGTCACCGGACAAGCCGTGAGCATCGGTCCCCCCACAACTACTTCTGCAACTGATTATCCGATCAAGAAAGTTACGCGCGATGCGGCAAACTATCTCAGTTGGAGCGCGAACAGCAAACGGCTCTACTGGTCGCTCGGACCGGAGCTTTTCACACGAGATCTCACCAACACCTTCACATTTGTGGAGGGAGCAAAAGATTCAGTTCAGGAAAAACCCGATACCGTTGGAGTACAGATCGGCTTCCAAACACCAACAGATGTCCCCAGCGGTTCTCTGGCGCTCGTTGGAGCGACGGTGATCTCGATGAAGGGAGATGAGGTGATTTCGAACGCGACGATCCTAATCGAAAGGAACCGCATCAAAGCGATTGGGCCTTCAGGTTCAGTGACAGTGCCGCCCAATGCAAAGCGCGTGGCTGTGAGCGGCAAGTTCATCATGCCAGGCATCATTGACGTTCATGCCCATGCCAACTTTGGCGACTGGTCGCCGCTGACGAACTGGCGATACTACGCAAATCTCGCCTTCGGCGTGACAACAATGCACGATCCATCGGCCAGCACGGATTTCGTGTTCACCAACTCTGAAATGATCAAAGCCGGAATGATGGTTGCACCACGAATGTATTCCACGGGAACGATTCTGTACGGAGCGGAAGGATCATTCAAAGCGGTCATTAACAATTTTGATGACGCGATGGCTCATCTGCGACGACTGAAAGCCGTGGGTGCGTTTAGCGTGAAGAGTTACAATCAACCTCGTCGCGATCAACGTCAACAGGTCATCAAAGCGGCGCGGGAACTCGAGATGATGGTCGTGCCGGAGGGCGGCTCCACATTCTTCTGGAACATGACGATGGTGTTGGACGGTCATACCGGAATCGAGCACAACGTCCCGATTGCGCCGGTGTACAAAGATGTGGTGGAGTTGGTATCGAAGTCAAAAACCGGGTTGACGCCAACGCTGATCGTGAACTATGCAGGACTTTCCGGCGAGTACTACTGGTATCAAACCACCAAGGTATGGGAGAACAAGCGGCTTCTGAAATACACCCCGCGTGAGATTATCGACTCTCGTTCGCGCAGACGGCAAATGGCAAACGAAGACGATTATCATTACGTCGAGACGTCCAAAGCGCTGAAGAAGGTTCTTGACGCAGGCGGAAAAGTCCAGCTCGGCGCGCACGGTCAGTTGCAGGGACTCGGCGCTCACTGGGAATTGTGGATGCTTCAGCAGGGGGGCATGTCAAACATGGAAGCCATCCGTTGCGCAACCCTCTACGGCGCTCAATTTATCGGACTCGACAAAGACCTCGGCTCACTCGAAGCCGGCAAGCTTGCCGACTTGATCGTGATGGACAAGAATCCGCTTGACAACATCCGCAACAGCGAAACGATTCGATACGTAATGATCAACGGTCGCCTCTACGACTCAGAAACTATGGATGAGATCGGAACACAGATGCGGAAACGGTCGAAGTTTTGGTGGGAAGAGTGAAACAATTGCAGAATGTGGAGTGGGGAATCGGGAATGGAGTGATGGAGCAATGGAATAGTGTGGAACAATGGAGTAATGGGTGAAAAAACAAAAGCTGTCCCCCTCTTACGGGGACTACAGGGGGTTCTTCATAAGCAATGGATCGCCGTAAAACAACAAGGAGAAGAACAATGAACAATCACATTTATAAACACATTGAACTGACAGGGACATCCAATACGACAATCGAGGATGCAATTCAAAGCGCCATTGGCCGAGCAGCAACTACAGTCCGCAACATGCGGTGGGCGGAAGTGATCGAAACGCGCGGCCACATCGAAGGGAATAAAATCGCGCAGTGGCAGGTAACGATCAAGATCGGGTTTACGTTGGAAGAATAGCAGGAATTGAGGTTTGAAGTTCTCAATGAACATTCGCTAAGACCGCAGAGAAATGCAGAGAAAAACCCCTCTGCCATTTTTTCGGCGAACTCTCCGCCAATCCGCAGGCGGACGACAGGCGCGTCTCTGCGATTGAACTTTTGAGGAGTAACTGCTTAGGTTTACAGGATTAGCTCCGCTAGGAGCTGAACCTTTGTAGACAAGCACATAAGAAAAGCGTGGAACTCCGTAGGAGTTCAACTCCTATGGAGTTGTGAATTGTTTTCTCTATTATGAAGCTACAAACGTTTGACCCCTACTGGGGTCGGGCAAATTATGTATCATCTCGCAGGTTTTCCGAAAGCTGCCATTCAACCTGAGCAGTTACTTTGAAGCTCTCATCGCGGACACGTCGTAGGTTCTAGAACCATATGATGCATCTCTTATCACCAGCAACTACTCAACCCAGAGGTCATGCCATGAAAAAGATCACGCTTCTCCTTCTTCTTCTCCCCACGCTCCTCCTTGCTCAAACCTTCGACCGGTTCTTTACCGACAAAACCCTCCGCATGGATTACTACCACGCAGGCACAAAAGGACAGGAGACATTTAGTCTGGACAAAGTCTATGAAGAAGGCCAATGGCCGGGGAGCAGAAACAATCTGATCGACCCATTGAATCTCGGTGAGTATATGGTCCGCGTCTATGATGTCGCCACCGCGATGCTGATCTACTCGCGCGGCTATTCCACCATATTCAACGAGTGGCAAACCACCGACGAAGCCATCGCCGGCATCTATCGCACTTTCCACGAAACCGTCCGCTTCCCCTTTCCAAAGAACCGCGTGCAGGTCGCCATCTCGCGCCGTGACAAGCAGATGATCTTCCACGAAGTGTTTTCGACCGTTATTGATCCGAACTCACCAACGGAGATCAACCGGCAGAAACGAACTCCGATGTTCAAATCAAGTAAGATCGTGGATAATGGTTTGCCGGAGAAGAAGGTTGATCTCCTCATTGTCGGTGATGGCTATGCGAAATCCGATCTGGAAAAACTACGGGAAGACGCAAAGCGATTCGCCGATGCGCTTTTCAACACAAGCCCCTTCAAAGAACGGAAGAATGAGTTCAACGTGTGGCTGATCGAAGTTGAATCGGGCGAATCGGGTATTGACATTCCCGACAAAAAAATCTGGCGCGAGAATGTTTTGGGCACCATGTACAACACGTTCGGCAGCGCTCGGTATATCCTCACAGAAGAGAATCGCATCTTGCGCGACATTGCAGGCGCCGTTCCATACGACGCCATCGCGATCCTGTGTAACGACAACCGCTATGGTGGAGGCGGCATCTACAATCTCTACACAACATGCTACGCGCAGACGGACAAGAAAGGGCTTGAGTGGCAAATGGATTACGTCTTTGTGCATGAGTTAGGTCATTCATTTGCCGGATTGGGTGATGAATATTATTCGTCTCAAATTTCGTATGTCGATTTCTATTCAAAGGGAATTGAGCCGTGGGAGCCGAACATCACGGCGCTGAACAACCCTGCGAAGCTGAAGTGGAAGGAATTCGTTGAGAAAGGAATACCGCTTCCAACACCGTGGGCGAAAACCACGTACGACAGTCTTGAGCGTGAACGCGGCAAGCTCGACCGACTCGCCGCCGACTACTACGAAAAGCGCGAGCCGCTCTATCAAGCCGGAAGGGGGCTTTTGAAGAACTCTTCGCACGCGGGGAAAGTAGGAGCTTTTGAAGGAGCTGGGTACGTTTCAACAGGTCTTTATCGCCCATCCGTTGATTGCCGGATGTTCTCGCTGAGCCTTGTCGGCTTCGATCCGGTTTGCGCCAGCGCAGTTAATAGGATGATCGATTACTACACGAAGTAGCATGCACGTTATCATCTGGGAGTTTACGGTAAAGACCGGATCTGAAGAAGAGTTCGAGTGCGCATATGGTGCAGACGGACTCTGGGCACAATTCTTTCGCAGGGACAAGAACTACATAGGAACAGAGCTCATCCGCGATATCATTGAGCGGCAACGGTATTTCACGATTGATCGTTGGAATTCCGAATCTGCATATCGAGAATTCAGGGAACGAAATCTCGCCGAGTATGAATCGCTCGACCGGCAGTGCGACCACCTTATGGATTCCGAGGCGCCGCTTGGAGCATTCTCTGTAGTATGAACGACTGCTCGATGTCTCGACCGAGACCCCCTGTAGAGGCTGTACAAAAAGTCTACTGTCACCCCCGAACGCCTTTGTCGGGGGTCTGAAAACGGTTGAAAATCGGAGCATTAGACTGGAGTGAACCCCTATAATGGGACAGAGATCTGATCGGTTAAGGTGGATGGTTTAGAGTACAGTGAATTAGCAAAATCATTTTCAAATTCCACAGGCGGCTTGTAGTCCAAGGCTGAATGCAACCGCTTGTGATTATACA
>JANONN010000076.1:0-1791 GCA_031420835.1 Ignavibacteriales bacterium
CTGGTCATATTTCTTCTCCAAAGTTTCCAGCTTCCGCGCAAGCTCCGCATTCGACGCAAGCAATTCCCGCTGGCGAACAAACGTCCGGACAATTTGCACGCTCACCTGTACAGCCCTCTCACTGTTGAGGACGTTGGCAAGCATCAACGCCCCGTGTTCCGTGAAGGCTGAAGGAAGGTACGGCGAGAATTTCAACCTTTTGAGGTGGTCGCAATTTGCGACCACCTCCGCTTTCTCTTCTGCAGTCAGTTGAAACATGAAGTCGGTTGGAAAACGACCGGCATTCCGCCGAACCTGCTCTTTCAATCGCTTCGTCGGTACGCCGTAGAGTTCAATTAGGGAGTTAACGCAATGGCTTGAACCTTGCCGTGAAGTGACGAAGCATCGGAGGTTCTTCAATGATCTGATACCCCTTGAGTTTTGCGCGTCGTTCATACACATCCTGCATCACCTCCACAACGTAGTCAATATGGCTTTGCGTGTACACGCGCCTCGGTATCGCGAGTCGAACAAGCTCCATCGCCGGGGAAACGAGCTTCCCACTGGAATCGTACTTCCCGAACATCACGCTTCCAATTTCAACCGACCTGATTCCGCCCGCAAGATACAGCTCGCATACAATCGCCTGCCCCGGATACTGATGTGGTGGGATGTGTGCGACGAACCTTTTTGCATCGAGATAAATGGCATGTCCGCCGGGCGGTTGAACAATTGGAACGCCCATGGCAGTTATCTTCTCACCCAAATACTCAACAGACCGGATTCGGTAGGTGAGATAATGCTCGTCTAACACTTCATCAAGTCCCTGCGCGATCGCCTCAAGATCACGACCAGCCAATCCACCGTACGTTGTGAATCCTTCAGTGATGATGAGGAGATTCCTTGCTTTGGACGCAAGCGTATCATCGTTAAGCGCAAGGAAACCTCCCATATTGACCAACGCATCTTTCTTTGCGCTCATCGTGCAACCGTCGGCATAGGAAAACATTTCGTGCGCGATCTCCTCGACCGATTTCTTTGCGTATCCTTTTTCTCTCTTCTTGATGAAGAACGCATTTTCCGCAAAGCGACACGCATCGAGAAAGAGCGGGATGCCGTGTTTCTTTAGCAGCTTCTTCGTCTCACGAATGTTCTCCATCGAGACAGGCTGTCCGCCGCCGGAATTGTTCGTAATAGTAATCATGACAAGCGGAATATTCCCTGCCCCCTTCTCCTCGATGAACTTCCTGAGCGCTTCAATGTCCATGTTTCCTTTGAAGTCTCCAATGGCTGCAGGATCCTTCCCAATCGATGTTGGGAAATCCACGGCTTCAGCGCCCGAAAACTCTACGTTTGCTCGTGTCGTGTCGAAGTGCGTATTGTTCGGGATGAACTTCCCTTTTCCACCAATGATCGAAAAGAGAATCTTCTCCGCTGCCCTTCCTTGATGAGTTGGGATCACGTGCTTTAGTCCAGTCAACTCCTTCACAACTTTCTCGAAACGGAAATAGCTTCTCGACCCGGCATACGATTCATCACCATCCATGATTCCTGACCATTGTTTCGCACTCATGGCCGATGTACCGCTATCGGTGAGCAGGTCGATCAGAACGTCATCTGCATGGATGAGAAAGGGATTGTAGAAAGCTTGTCGCAGGATTGT
Organism: Ignavibacteriales bacterium; assembly: GCA_031420835.1. Taxonomy (GTDB): domain Bacteria; phylum Bacteroidota; class Ignavibacteria; order UBA10030; family UBA10030; genus JANONN01. Next base: position 1,643 of record JANONN010000076.1, read on the forward strand.
TTCACGTTCGTCACGAGTTGTAAATCGTATTGGTTCAACAGATTTGATTTTGAACGGCTCGATGATGGTTTTCATGGACGTCTTGTTAGGATAATGATGATGACGCATCGCAACTGCTCAGCGTACACATTCTATGCCAGTAGAACCCC
>JANONN010000077.1:0-5033 GCA_031420835.1 Ignavibacteriales bacterium
ACGCTTCTGCATTGACCGTGGCTGCAATCGGCTTCAACGCGGCCGCGGGTACCGTCAATACACACTTCAATGTTGGTCTTAGTACCGAGTATTCTCCGTGGGGCCACTGGACACAGACTGAAACGGGCAACCCACTTCGTGCCGCGAAGTTTTATGTTGATCAGCTCAAGAGTGAAACGGGCGATACGCGTCTCGCAGTGTTCTTGCAGCCAGGTGCCCTCACGACCGTCATTGCGGGTCACAACATAGATGCTGTAGCCGGGGGCACTGTTGACGAAAACACAGAACCACGAGCGGCACGGCTTCTCAAATACCAAGGCTACGGACAAGCATTCCCGTTGATCTCGTACGAAGAGACTCTGCTCATCTGGGCAGAGGCCGAGGCTCGCGTCAATGGCGTTACTGCGACGGCGCTTGCTCGATTGAACACTATCCGTACTGGAGCAGGCTTAGCTGCAAGGATCGCCGGTGATTTCGCGACTACCGCGGCCTTCTTGACGCAAGTCTTGAAGCAAAAGTACATCCAGCTTCATCTCGAAGGACAGGCGTATCATGATATGCGCCGTGCCCCTGAGTTCAGCCGACTCTTGCTTCCAACCGGCGCCGATATGCCGATACGTTGGATCTACAGTCAGGACGAGCAGTTTACCAATCCAAACTGCCCACGTGGTGACTTAGGGACAACGGCAAACGAAGTTCTGTAGTCGGGTGCTTTCGCATTACAAAAGTCCCATTCTCGACAAGAGGATGGGACTTTTTTGTTTTAGAACATGGAGTGTTCCTGGGATTTGTTGGTACGGTGTCTTTTTGCTTTGGTTAGCCTGTTGACAAGCACCCTCCCGGACTGTTATATTGATATAGTATTTGAACGTAACTGCTCAGCGTGTTTTTCAATAAAGCCGTTTAGCCATGAGATGATGCTGGCGAGTTGAACTCCTTACCGGAGTCTTTCCGAAAAATGCATCAGTATTGCCCCGCCTATCTTCGGCGGGCACGTGTGTCGTTCAGAAAAACCAATAGAGTGCAGAACCCCGTAGGGGTAATATGATTATAGAACCAACAACACAATGGCATGATGAAACCCCGAAGGGGTGAAATAACCACGGAGAACATCAACCTGCTCGAAAACATATAATCGCATAGGTAAAACATGCCCGGCACATTCGCGCAAATCTACATCCAAATCGTGTTTGCTGTGAACGGACGACAAAACCTCATTAGCAAACAATGGAAAGACCAATTACACAAATACATTGCCGGCATCATCAAGGGCAAAGAGCAAAAACCGATTATCGTCAATGGTATGCCCGACCACATCCATGCCTTCATTGGCTTGCGACCTTCGATGGCAATATCGGACTTGGTGAGAGACGTCAAGAACAATTCAACAAACTTCATCAACGACCATAAGTTGGTGAAAGGAAAATTCTCGTGGCAAGAAGGCTATGGCGCATTCTCTTACTCACATTCGCAGGTTGAAACCGTGTACAATTACATTTTGAATCAAGAAGGACATCATCGGAAAAAGACATTCAAGGAAGAATACCACGACTTCCTCAAACAATTTGAAATTGAATACAATGAAAAATATTTGTTTGAATGGCTGGATTGAATGTGTGCCACCCCTTCGGGGTTAGAATGATATTGCTGCTATGTTGCTATAATAATTTCAACCCTTCGGGTTTGTAAGGCAAAAACGATGTATGAGAAATAAACCCCGAACGCCTGCCCGCCGCTACGCCTGCTTGTCCCGCTTTCTGGATTCCGCCTCACAAGCGGGATTCCAAGAAGCGGAACCGAATGTTCAGCAGGCAAGCTCTGGCAGGCGGGGGTTCTACTGTTAGAGAATATGTATGCTGAGCAGTTACATTTGAACAAAGGATATTGTTATGCGATCACTAATGTTTCTTTTCTCAACGATCCTCATCAGTATCGGCTCAGTTCATTCCTCTTCTCCTAAGATCGATGGGGGAATGCCCTGGAAAATGACGGTCATTCCAATGTTAGCCTCGTTACTGTCGCCGGAAGATTCCGTCGCTCTCCTTAATCAAGTAAGGACAAGCTTTGCGAGCTCACGCATATTTCAGGTCATGCCGGAAGAAGAGATGATGCGCCTGTTGCGAGACGCACAGTTTCAAGACCTTCGCGAATGCACATATTCCCATTGCCTTTCCGATCTTGGAAAAGTTGTCGGTGTGGATCGTGTAGCCCAGACCCTCTTTACGAGGCGGGGAAAACTGTACACGTTCCGGCTGCGCATTATCAACACCAAAGATGCAGAAATTCTGTTCGATGAGGCGACGGAATACAGTGGCGAATTCCAGCCATTCTTGACAACCGTTGTCCCTGACCTGGTACGGAAAACCACCGAGGCCAAACTGGAATCGAGTACCTCTATATACAAATGGTATTACATCGGAGCAGCGGTCATCGGTTTCGGTGCGGCAATCTACTTTATCAATAAGACACTCGGACACGGGGGCAGCCCGGGCGACAACGTTCCTCCCCCTGACCGGGATTAGATTGCGGTAGCTCGTCTCACAGGCATCTACCTATTCCAGATTCACGTTTCTATGCAATGGTCGGTATCCCATCCTGCTTTTTTCCATCCTACTCGCCAAACAGTGTTGGCAAGGCGCGCGCTTTTCTTTTTCTTCTTCTTCCTCTTCGCAATTGTTTCAGAGACGCTCCAATCACAAACGACTGTTCGGGGAATTGTTGTTGACCAAACGACAGAGAATCAGCTCCCTAGCACTTCAATAAGCCTCAGAAACACCAAGCATCAGACGCTTGCGGGACCAGATGGCAAGTTTGAGATCACCAACATTCTTCCGGGAACATATGTTCTTGAAGTTGTCCATGTGCGCTACAAGCGTCGCTACCACATTTTCTCGGTGGATAAAGAACCGCTGTTGCGCTTTCGTATTGAGATGGAGCCATTGGACGAAACGACCATCTTGCCTACAAGTGTTGGCAGCACTGCATCGACGTCGATCCGGGGAAGAATCATTGATCAGGATTCCCGTACGCCGGTTGCTCTTGTAAACGTCATTGTGAAAAACACACGCTTTGGTGCCGCAACCGACAGCGCGGGGCGATATGAAATTCCGGGTCTTCCACCCGATTTGTACGTTCTCGAGTTCCGTCACGTGGCGTACAAAACACGCATGCACGTCCTGCCACTCCGCAACAATGAACGAGTAACGATTGACGTTGAAATAGAGCAGCAACCGATCCCGCTTTCGGAAGTGACCGTGACAGAGCGATCGATCAAAACGAAGAAACTGCACCAAGCGTTCGCAAGCACGGTTGTTACTGAAGAACAAATTGTCCGTGTTGGGGCACGAACATTAACAGATGTTCTTCGTGCATTCGAACCGGGCGCCCTTCCAAGTATGTCACCACGCGGCAGCAGACGAATCTCCAACCTTGAACGCGTGCCATTCTTAATCTATGTTGATGGAGCTTATGTCGCCTATATTGCCGGCGCGATGGACAACATTGTGGATGTTCAGCAGATCGAACGGATCGAGATTTCGCGTTGGGTGGGTGCCGCCCCAAATTTTGGTCCAGGTACGAGTGACCGCGTGTTGCAGATATTTACAAAGAAGGCGAAGTAGCAGCTTCCTTTTTGGCAAGCAACGCTACATTCTCTATGTGGTATGTATGGGGGAACATATCAACCGGTTGGAGCTTCACTAACTCATATCCCTTCTCGCACATCATCTTTACATCACGTGCCTGCGTCGCCGGATTGCAACTCACATAGACTATCCGGCCCGCGCCTAACTTCGCTACTTCTTCTACGACTTTCGGGTGCATTCCACTTCGCGGTGGATCGATAATAACCACATCAGGTTTGGCGTGACGATCCATCCATTCCGCATCGATTGTCAGCCGATCCTTCAGGTCTCCGAGAACAAATTTGCAGTTCGACACGTTGTTGAGTTGCGCATTCCGGTTGGCATCATTGACCGCGCTCTCGACCGATTCAATTCCAATAACTTGCTTCACACTATCTGAAACGAACAATGCAATTGAACCCGTGCCCGAGTACAGGTCGAACAGAACGTCTGTCGGCCGTAACTCGGCGAACGATTTGGCGACGGAATAAAGAGTCTCTGCCTGATCGGTGTTCGTTTGGAAAAACGATCCGGTAGAAATGGTAAACGTAAGATTCCCTAAGCGCTCGTGGATAACTCCACTGCCGTGATACACCTCTTCCTGATCTCCAAAAGCAATCTGCGCCTTGCGGGAGTTGATCGTATTAACAACCGTTGTAATCTCCCGTATTGTCTCAAGGAGCTTTGTCGTGTAACTCTGCATGACTTCCGGTCGGTGATCGAATGTGACAAGATTCACCATAAGCTCGTTCGTACGCTTGCTTTGACGGATGACAAGGAAGCGGAAATAGCCTTCGTTTCGCTCCGTTGAGTAAACGGGGAGTTGACGCGCGCGCGCGAAGTCGCGGGTCACATGCAGGATTCTATTGGATACATCTGATTGAAGATGGCATTCTTGAATGTCCAAGACCTTGTCGTACCGCTGAGGGACGTGAAGACCTAAGAAGATTTCGGAGTGCGGAGTGTTGAATGCGGAACGAGGAGAATCTGCAAGTGGGGGTTCATAACCGGACGCTATCCATTCTTGATCGGAGAAGGAGAACTCCATTTTGTTGCGATAGAAATAAATGTCCTTCGCGCCGAGAATAGGGAGAATATTCAGGGAGGAGAACCCACCTATCCGCTCAAAGGCGTCAACGACGTGTTGTTGCTTAGACTTTAGCTGAAGCTGATAATCCACATGCTGCCATTTGCATCCGCCACAAACGCCAAAGTGTTCGCATCGCGGCGCCGTGCGAAACTCCGAAGGCTTCAGCACCTCCACCACGCACGCTTCGGCAAGATTCTTTTTGACCTTTAGTATCCTTGCCCGAACGACGTCACCGGGGACTCCGCCTTCCACGAACACGACAAGTCCATCCAGTCTGGCAACAGATTTCCCATGACCGCCTTGACCCGATCCACCCTTTG
>JANONN010000078.1:0-10153 GCA_031420835.1 Ignavibacteriales bacterium
GGCGTCCGCCAGATGATCCATCGTTGCCGCAAAAGGAAGAAGAGACCAATTCCGCATCCACCGACGATATAGAGAAGCGACATGGCAAGACTGCTCGATACTCCGATGGCATTGTTGTCAGAGCGCATTTCTTCGTAGCGCCGCTCGAATGCTTCCGGGACCTTCACGAAATGTCGAAGCTCGATCAGCTTATCGCCACCGACCACCAACCGCAAACGATACTGCCCTTCTCCAATCTTCACATCGGGCCGCTCATAGACGAACGTGTGATCGATCCGTTTACCCGTGCGAACTTCTTGCGATTTCTCGACGAGCTGATAGGCGCTCAGGTCAATGTTCCAATCTGTCGTGGCTGTACGAACCGCGATTTCCTGTGCCGCATCGGGAAGTAATGCCGCGCCAGGATCTTTTTCCGGAAGCTTTACCATAAATCCATACGACTCGCCACTCGGAGTGAAGAGCAGTCGTGTCTCCCGCGTTTCACCCGGCTTGTAATGCCGCACCGACCACGTGAAGGGCATGTAGAGTCCGCTTCGCATCATCTCTTCAAAAGCTTTCGTTCCCCCCGCTTCCAACTCTACGAACACTTGCACTTCTTGATCGCCGCCAAACGACGCAGCTTGCTCGTATCCTTCAGGGCCAAACGCATGGCGGTCGGCCAATCCCTGTGCCTTGGTGAGGGCAGAGCTTCGATCCATTTGAAGATCGAGCGTTACGATGGGGAAGGCCTCGGAAAAGTATTCAACCGTAAAGACGATCCCTGCAAGGGAGGCAAGGGTCAAGAGAATCCAGAAGAGCGGTTTGCGCGTCATGGTTGTTCCTTGTGAGATTTGTTGGGGGATGTCAAGCACTCCGAAGGTAGTGACGATTTACTTCTCTATCCACTCGATGGGTTTATTTGGAAGAATGTTCGAAAAAAGATGATTCTCAAATGATTAGATTTAGACAGGAGGGGGGAGCAACTCAACCTGTAGCGCTTCAGACACGAGCACAAGGGAACGTGGGACTTTATGGAAGGTGGGAAGAAAAGGAGCGGAGCTACTTAAAGCTCGCCACCGCACGATCAACGGTTTCGTAGGTCTTGAACACTTTGATAAGCTGCGTGATCATGAACAGACTTTCCACTTTTTCCGTCACGTTCGCCAGCTTCATTTCCCCCGCTTTGTTCTTCACCGATGTCAGCGCTGCAATCAAAGTGCCCAACCCCGAGCTATTGATCCATTTTACTTTTCCTAGATCAAGAACGATTTTCTTGACATCATCCTGAAGCAAACTGTAGACCTTATCACGGACGTCTAACGTGTCCGGTTCGCCCATGAGATTTCCTTTTAGGGCCAGTACTGCAACATCTCCATACATTTTCTCTTTGATTGTCATGGCATCCTCCATTGAAAACGGGTGCAAAGCGGAGCGTCGGTCACTTCAGACGCATCAATATCTTTCGGAGATGGTAAAATGATACGAAGTTTATGGGGAATTGTCAATGTGAAACCCCAATGAGACCAAGAGTTCAAAACCTGCTCATATCCCTACCAAACACGAACGTCTTGAACCAATCGAAGATTACGAGGGTTTTGTTCCTCATGCTGACCAGCTTTGTCAGATACGTGGAACGCCAAAGGAGCCACGTTGCGAACCCTTTCCCTTTGAAAACCGAAAGATCGGCGATGGCTTTTCCACCACCGATATATGCCAACATTCCTTTGTGGCGGTATTTGAACTCATGAATTCGCTTCCCTCGCTGCTCGCTGTTGAAAGCCTTCGCCAAGTACGCCCCTTGCTGCTCCGCTACTTGAGCGGTGGCGGGAAACGATTGACCGAGCATTGCTGCACAATCGCCAATCGCATAAATATTATCATATCCGACTGCGTGCAAGTGCTTATCAACAATGAGACGTGATGAACCATCCTTTTGTATTCGAAGCGACTTGACGAACTTCGTTGCTCCAACTCCGGTGGACCAGACAACGAGTCCGTATGGAATCTTCGCTCCATCAGAAAGATGAATGATCGTTTTTTCAACCCGAACAACCGGAGAGTTCGTCTTGACCCTAATATGCTGGCGACGAAACAACCTTCTCGCGAAACGACTCAACTCTTCATCGAACGTGTTCAAAATTTGTCGTTCGGCTTCGAGCAGGGTAATCTGTACTTCGGATACCAGTTGTGGGTATGCTCTCTTCAGGTTCTCCGTGAGAAAGTCGTGCATCTCAGCCGCAAATTCGACACCCGTTGGTCCTCCTCCAACGACAACAAAATGGAGAAGGCGCTTTTTTTTCGCTGTGCCTGTGGAGGGTAGTGCCGCTTGCTCAAAGCAGTCAATGATGCATTGCCGGATCGCCCGCGCATCCGCAAGGTCTTTCAGAAACAACGCGTGCTTCCCCACACCCGAAATGCCAAAGGTGTTGTTCACCATCCCAACTGCAATCACAAGCTTGTCGAATGTAATGTCGAATTGAGATGAATCGAGCACACTTTGACATCGGACGATTTTGTTCTTCGTATCCACGGTCGTGCAGAGAGCTTGAATATACTTCAGAGCGCGATGTGTGCCACGAATGGGTTCGATGATGCTGCGGAATTCGATCGTGCCCACCGTTGTGCTTGGAAGCAACGGCGTGAAGATAAAGTGATTTCGCGGACTAACAACTGTTACCGAATACAAGTCGTGGTCAATGTTCTTAGCGAGACTGAACCCGCCAAATCCAGTCCCAAGAATAACGAGTTCTTTGTGCATTCAGATTAGAATCTCCATGACATTCCTATATACGGAGTGATGTTTTGAGTCCCATGCTCGATTTGATTCCTGAACTGCTCTCCTTGCCTGCCTTTGTAATAACGGAGTCGGTACTCAAACCTCACGATAAGCGAGACCTCTTCATGCAGCGGAACCATTGCACCGAGGCTTCCAAAGAACGCTACACTCGGGAGAAGATCGAATGTCCCTGTCGTGTCGCCAGTTGCACCGACAAGATCAGTCCTTGCCTCATCATCCCTGAATCCGGCGAGCGCCCAACCAGTCTCGCCTGTGATCGATTTCCATTGAAGACGTACCATAGGTCCAAACCAAAACTCACGATAGTTTCCGCCGATCTTGTCTTTTGTTACAGTCTTGCCGGTGGCTGCATCGAATCCGTTGAACCGCGCTGCGTGACGGTTTCCTCGATCAAATTGAGCGAACGCGCCAACGTGCACAAATTCCCAGACTTGGAAACTTCCCAGTAGGAGAATACCGAACTCGGTTTGATTCACAAGCCGCTCACCGCGTGGATCTCCAACTTCGGCCTTAACCTGCTGCTGAAACGCACTGTAGGTGAACCCGGCCTCGACATTCCACCGAAGCGAGTCTTGTCCCCTCATGACATCCACGAAGAGAAGTGTGAAGAAGAGAATCAGAAGCGAGCGATGGTTGTTCATCATAGGGCCCTCCGTTGTCGACAGGTGGTTTAGTATCTTACGGTCCAAGTTCTTGCAAAAGTGGAAAGAAAATTAAGCTCGGCATCGTGAAAAAATGTCAAATGACAAAATCCAAAGTTCAAATCAAATCTAAATTTCCAAGCCCAGGGTTCGAGGGCTTTTTTTGACATTGAGTCATTTGGCATTTATTTGATATTTGGATTTTGTCATTTCCGACTTGCTCGGGTTAGGGAATCAATGTAACAGATTTCCGGTGAATTTCAATTCGGATTTCCATATCGGTTTTTTCCCTCTCATCAGAGATTGCTTTGAGGGTCTTCTTCTCGTATCATTATCAACCTGTATGAAGATCATTCGTGTCACATCGTTCGAGCTTCCTGAACTGCAGCCTTATAGAACTCTCCGGCGGCCAATGGAACATCGACGCCAGGGGATATTTATCGCTGAAAGTGAAAAGGTTGTGCGACAATTGCTCGAAAGCCGATTACATACGATCTCAATCATGATGACACAGGAGTGGTTTGATCATTACAAGAACATGCTTGAGGATAAAAAAGACGACCAGCCAACAGTCTTCATTGCAAAAAAGAACTTGCTGGAGTCAATCGTAGGATATCATTTGCATCAGGGGATCATGGCGGTGGGAAGGATCCCACAAAGTATTACGTTGGAGGGGGTTTTGACAACGAGCCCGCGCCCCTTTTTGTTGGTTGCGATTGAAGGGATGACCAACTCGGAAAATCTTGGCGTGTTGGTGCGAAACTGTGTCGCCTTCGGAGTGCAGGCTTTGATCGTCGGGGAAACTTCAAGCAGTCCATATTTGCGGCGGGCGGTGCGTAATTCGATGGGAACGATTTTCAAGATCCCGGTTGTGCGCGTCGAGAGCTTGGTGAAAACATTGGCCGTTCTGCGAGATCAATTTGGAGTTCGTTCGCTTGCGGCTCACCCACGCGAACAATCGAAGTCGCTTGCTGATGCCCTGTTTGGGCAGGATTGCTGTTTAGTCTTTGGAAGTGAGGGGGAGGGTCTATCGAAAGATGTTGTTGCAGCCTGCGATGATGCGATCACCATTCCGATGAAAACGGGAGTGGATTCTCTTAATGTCGCAAGTGCGAGCGCGGTGTTGCTATATGAAGTCTGGAGACAGAGAGTGGGGTTCAGCCGGTAGAGACTGCGATGTTGCGTGGATTGATGGATTGATGGATAAATGGATGGTCGGATTGATGCGGTGTGAGCGTCGCAGCAACTCCAATCTTGCATCCTTTCTCTCACACTTTTGGTTTCGGCGGTGGTAAGGTGCGAGCGACAATCTCCGACTGAAACGCACATTCGCGGTGGGAGCTGTCACAAAACGGCTTGTCTTTACTCTGGCCACAGCGACACAACGAAATAGAAGTTCGTCCCGCAAGATCGAACTTGTTCCCGTTCATGTCGTACAGCTCAAAGTCCCCTTCAACGCGGATGCTTCCATGATTTTTGACGACGATCTTCGTTGGCATTCTTTCCCTTTACTTTGACGAGTTTTTCTTTGCGCTCGGTTGTTCCTTCTTGACTTGGAAGTTCACCGATAGTGATGTCTTTTCCCATATGAGTCTTAACACCCCGCTTGAATTACCGTTCTTCACAAGTGAAATCGTGAACTTCTCCACCGGCTCTCGTGATGTTCGCTTTCTCATCGGAATGCGGGTCAGATCTCTGTCCTGATTATACACTGTTCCCCACTGCCCGGTTTGCTTGCTGATGATGAGCTTCCATTGTTTGTCCGACGGAAGCGTGTAGAGCGTGTATGATCCTTTTGGGACAGGAACGCCTTCAATGACCAGATCAGCGCCCGTAACAAACGCGGTCGCTTCATTCGCTCCGGTACGCCACACCTTGTCATATGGTACAAGCCCGCCCATGATTTTTCGACCGCGCATGGAAGGTCGGCCATAATTGATCGAAATCTTCTTGCCGTTGAAACTGATCTCCACAGAATCGCGGGGACTCAGAAGGGGTTGTTGAGTAGAAAACGGAGTCACCCTGAGCGCAGTCTCGACGTTTTCTGTCGGGACGAAGTCGAAGGGGACTGCAAGAGCAACAAGATAGATAAGATTCTTTCTCATGATGATAGCTTAAGGAAAATTGACAAGTTGTGCAAGGAGGATTGCAGCTTCCAAACCTCGTTGTTGTCCCCGCGGAGCGTTGCTACTAGGTTCCCACGCAGAGCGTGGGAACGAGAATATTTCGCAACAAGGCGAACTCAATAACATCATGCCGGATCAATCGCCCGTGCAACGATGATACCACTCTGTCGCTTGTTCTTCCGAAGATGCTCCATTAGCGGCAACTCGGTGACGGTCACGCGGTATCCAACATCGGGCGCATGCATCATGTGGAGTCTGTTGTTTTGATGCAGGGCAATTCCCGTATGAGAAACATCGAGACCCTCGATCGTCGTCGTGATGGCGAGAAGGTCGCCATCCTGAATTTTCGCTTCCGCCTCTCCCATCTTCTCTTTGGGGACATAATAAAGTGCACGCTTCGATAGTTCCGCTTCTTGCTGCTCGATCACTTGTACAAACTCGGGATTCTCTCTCAGTTGCCGGTACGATTCCACGTGAGTGGACATGAAATTGATTTTCTTCCGATACGTTTCTCCACCAATCTCTTTTGTAACATCGCGAAGGATTGTTTTCTTCTCGTTATCGTGAATCCAATCTGTGAAGTAATGAAGCCGACTCGGATAGCGGTGAATAATCCCTCCTCGATAGCGAACGAGCTGGAGCTGAGCTTTGTAGTCTTCGAATGTTGTCTTCTTCATTTTCACACAGCGGGCCAGCACCAAAGCGTTTTCGCAGAATGAAACGCAATCCAATCCGCGAAGGTTCACGACAAGTCGCTCTTCACCTGGCACTTCGAGGGCCTGGGCTAAGTACTCCGTTCCGAGAAATGACTTCCCGATTTCCGTTATGACTTCGCGAAGAGGTCGCGTGTGCAAGGAGTGCGTAAAGGCAAGCTCGAACTTCCGATTGCAGATAAGGGCATCATCATCTGTCAAGGCTCGTAGTACCGTTGGCATTGTCATCGAAACTGAGCCGAGGCCGATCAATGTCTCGAAGAACTCTCGTCGTTTCATAACTCTACTCCCAACCCAACAAGGAGAAAGAAACCAGAGAAGTTGAAGTCAACGCTTGTGATGTGAGCGCGCTTTCCCGTTAGCGTCGTCAGATCTGTTTCCATCTTACCAATTTTCGCGAAACGATATATGAGATCCGCTTTCAAGAAGAATGGCCTCGCAACGTACAGACTGCTACCAATTCCTGCTCCGACAATGAGCTTCGATTTGCGGAACTCTCCGTAGGTGTCATCGGTAACCTCGGTAATAGGTGTGGGGTCGGATTCCGACCTCTTCAAGGTGTGGGTTTGATACGCCTTCGTCCCTGCTCGCGCGGCAAGAATTCCAATATGCAATTCCGCGTACCAATCGAACACGTCCTGCACAGGCTCAAAGTGTTGAGCAATCCCAACGAGAAACGCTGTCGATCCCACAGACCGGGTCAACGCAAGGGAGTCCTGCGGGCGAGAAAACCTTGAAGAGACTTGACGCGAGCTTTCATAAACGATCAATGAGAAGGAATAGTCGCGCTCGAAGCGATACGTGATCTTCCCCCCAAACGCAAAGGCGGACCGTAACGATGGAAAGTCTGGAAGATCATACGTTGCTCGTCTGTACCCTTCAACATCGCTTGCATTATCGCCATCTATATCTTGAAGGTCGAGGTATGCATAACCGCCAACCGCTGAAAGCGACCATGATCCTTCTTGACCAGAGGCGGTAACACTATGAATTGCGAAAAGAAGAACAAAGAGTCTGACCTTAGAATGGGGCGTCATCGCTCGGCCGGTTGCCACTGTCAGGAGGCAGTGCGAGAGTCTCGACAGAATGCCGCAAGAGGTTCTCAAAGCGGGCGTACGATTTGACGAAGGCAAGCTTTGCTGTACCGGTCGGGCCGTTTCGCTGTTTACCGATGATGATCTCCGCCGTGCCCGCCGTCGGTTCACCAGTATCCGGGTCTTTGTCGATCCCGTACATTTCGGGACGGTGCACAAACATAACCACGTCGGCGTCCTGTTCGATCGCTCCCGACTCACGAAGATCGGCAAGAACCGGTTTCTTATCGCCACGCGTTTCAACGGCACGATTGAGCTGTGAAAGGGCAATGACCGGCACGTTGATCTCTTTCGCAAGCGCCTTGAGTGAACGCGAGATCATCGAGATTTCTTGTTCTCGGTTTTGTGCATTCTTTGGACCTTGCATCAACTGGAGGTAGTCAACAATGATCAACCCCGCATTATGCTCTGCCTTGATCCGACGCGCTTTCGCTCTGAGCTCCAAGATAGCAAGGGCGGGCGTATCGTCAATGAACATCTTGGCTTTGTAAAGGCGACCAACACTTGTGCTCAACTTCCGCCATTCGTCTTCCGGCAGGCGACCTGTTCGCACATGATGGGCATCCACACGCGCCTCGGCACAAATCAGTCGCATCACGAGTTGTTGTGTGGACATTTCGAGGCTGAAGATCCCAACTGGCACGTTATGAATCACCGATGCGTTTCGCGCCAACGACAACACCAGCGCCGTTTTTCCCTGGCTCGGTCGCCCGGCAATAATGATCAGATCTGATTTCTGGAACCCGCCCGTCAGATTATCCACCTCCGCAAAACCGGACGGCACGCCGGTAACGCCGCTATGCTTCCCATGGATGCTCTCGATCAATTCCATCGTGCTCGGTACGGCCGTGCTCATGGAGACGAACGTTTTCCGCATGCGTCGTTCGGAGATCTGGAAAATCTTCTGCTCCGCCTCATCAAGCAGCGCCAGAGCATCTTCCGAATCGCTGTAGGCACGCGAGACAACTTCGGAAGAAGAAGAAATCAATCCGCGCATCAGAGCTTTCTCGAGCACGATGCGTGAATGATATTCGACATTGGCTCCCGTGCTGACACGCGTTGTGAGTTCTGTCAGATAGTACTCGCCGCCGACTTTGTCCAGAGTGCTACGACGTCGCAGCTCTTCAATCAGCGTAATGAGATCGACAGGTTCGCTCCGTTCAAACAGAGACGTAATCGCGGCAAAGATCATCTGGTGAGCCGGTTTGTAGAAAGCGGTCTCATCAAGAATTTCTATCGCTTTGGAGATCGCTTCTTTTTCGAGCAGCGTCGCGCCAAGCACAGCCATTTCGACATCAACGGCTTGTGGTGGGACACGCCCTTCAACTTGAGGTTGATCTGTCGGCGCAATACCGAATATTTTTCTTGGTTCTGCCATGAGAATAGAGGCTAAGCCTTTGGCTTAGAATCTGAACGACAACTCAAAAATACTGAAGTGTGAAATGAACTGCAACCTTAGTTGAAAACAATCTTTATGAGAGCAAGAAGGAAAATAAGCAACGAGAAGATATCCACACCGTTGCCAACAGGGAGAAGATGCTTACGCACAGATTGTCCACTGTGCAAGGAAGAAACAATAGCGACGCCCGCTAACCGAGGCTTGGTGTAAGTGCTACACTACGACGGCGCAAGAAAATGAGAAGGCCACCAGTGAAGAACATGATTAAGCTGTAAATAGCCGGCGGGATCGCCATCGTGGGATTCCCAAGCAATGTGGCAGCGACAGCGATTGCAAGTGTTCCGTTCTGTATTCCCACCTCAACGGTGATAGTAGTCTGTTGTGCACGATTCAGCTTCAGGAGTTTTGAGACGGCAAATGCGAGGATCATCATCGAGAGGTTCAAGAGGAGAGTGGCGACTCCTGTCTGAGCGAAGTATGAGGCAAGGTTTTCACGTTCTTTCATGATTGCCGCCCCGATGATTATAATAAGGAAAACCGCAGAGGCCTTTTGAAGTATTTTTTCAATCTTCGAAGCGAAGGAAGGCCACTTTGATTTCAGTGCCATGCCGATCGCGGTCGGAAGAACGGTAACAGCGAAAATCTGAATCACTGTTTTGCCGAACGGAAGCGTGAACGCTTTCCCTTCACCAAGAAAATAGAGCAGAGAGAAATTCACGATCAATGGAATCGTAAAGACTGTCACAACGCTACTGATGGCTGTCAGAGAAATGGAAAGGGCAACATCCCCTTTGGCAAGATGCGTGATGAGGTTCGATGTCGGGCCACCGGGGGCACAAGCGATAATCATCACACCGACAGCAAGGGCGGCTTCCATCGGTAGCGTTCCAGCAATGAGGAATCCGACAACAGGAAGAAGAGCAAGCTGGCAGAAGAGTCCGACCGCCGCGGCCTTCGGGTAAAGAGCAACTCTTCGGAAGTCCTCCAATGTGAGAGTCAATCCCATCCCGAGCATGATGAGACCAAGCCCAAGTGGGAGAAAAACGGCGGTGAGAATATTTGATTCCATACGATTTTTGTTACAAGAAGGTAGTTGAGCGAACCTGAATTATTGATTGATGTTACGCAAAACTTCCATTACCCTTCGCGCGAAGCCATAAATGACTTCGCTGCAACGAACAAAGAATCATAAATGATTCTGATGTCAGCCCGATTTATCGGGATTCTTTCGTCGGAGCAAGACTATTTATGGTCTCGCGATAAATGAGTGTTCTGTCGTCCATCGTACGACGGCTTTGTCTCGTATGGCTTCAGCTTTCGTTGGCATAATGTGACCTTGGTTTTTCAACGCACATAACACGTGGAATATGCATCTTTGGGTAACCTGAGTTATTGACCCTGCAA
>JANONN010000079.1:0-2059 GCA_031420835.1 Ignavibacteriales bacterium
TCGAACTCCGAAAGCAACTGTTACCGCGTCAAAAGACGAAGAATCGAATTGAAGGGATTCCGCCGGTCCTTCGAGCAGTGAGATTTTATCCGACAAAGACATCCCGGAGATTTTGGCTCGCCCGATTTCAAGCATCTTGGGAGAAATATCCACGCCGACAACCTTGCAGTTGATGTTGGTTGCTGCCCGGATCGCCAGGTCTGCCGTTCCTGTGGCAACATCCAGAATAGTCTCAGGATGGAAAGGCGCCAAAAGCCTGATGGCTTTCTTTCGCCAGAAGACATCGATTCCGGAACTGAGGAAATGGTTCAAGAAGTCATACCGATGTGCGATGGTGTCGAACATGGAACGCACGTATTCATGGTCGTACGTTCGACGGTCTCCAACATTCTGCAAAACAGGGGGTATTGCCAAAGAAGGTGGAATCATGTGTGTGAAGTCATTTGCAGATTAGATTTTAAATATAGCAAACAGGGCCAACAAATCCAACCAATAAAGACCATCGGCATTCATGAATCGTTGTCCGTTGCATTTCATCGCTCAAGTTGTTAATTTTTTACTGTCATGATGAAACCCATCGCGTTCGTCGGTCTCCTTTTCTGCTTCCTGGCGTGTGACGGGGGACTTCAACCCGATCTACCAATTCAACCGGGATTTGGCGGAACGATTCGCTTTGCGCAGAATTCATGGCCGCCGATTGACAGCCTGGTGAGCTTGTGGGTGTTTGCGTCTCAGATCTATCCGCTTGATTCGACGAGCGTTTTTGCCGGTCTTTTTATTGCTCAGCCTCCGCAGATTTTTCTTTACCCACCCGGCGAGGCAAGAGTTGCACTCAACGTAGATTCTGCCGTCTTTTTTTTCCCGTTACCGCCATCAACGTACAAATATGTGGGGATCCTTCAGCAATTCAACGCAACCTTGAACATCAGAAGTTTTCGTGTGGTGGGCTTTTATTTTGACCCCAAAGACCCCTCGCAGCCGCTTTCAGTCCTGGTGAAAGACGGTCAACAGGTAGCGGGAGTGAATATCTACGTTGACTTTCGCAATCCCCCCCCTCAGCCGTTTTGAAAAAGGCGATAAGACATATTGCAATCCTTCTACCGTTCATGTGCCTCGGACAGGAAAAGATGGGCGTTGTGGCAGGGCGGATTCTTGACGGGGAGACAAAGGAGCCTCTGGCCGGAGCAAATGTTTTTTTGAGAAGCACATTTATGGGCGCGGCTTCTGACGCGTCGGGAAGATTTCGGATCAGCGGGATTCCCGCGGGATCATACACTGTGAACGCAACAATGGTGGGTTACCGCTCACAGTCCCTCGAAAACGTCGAGATTCGTGGAGGCATCGAGAATGAAATCGAAGTTGAGCTCAAGCCCGCGCCGATTCAAAGCGAGCAAGTCGTGGTCACGGCGAGCAGGTATGAACAGAACCTGAAGGAGGTTCCGGTGAGCATATCAACGGTAACGGCCGAGGCGATCGCCGATAGAGTCTCCGTGACTCTCGATGATGCTCTGAGGTATGTTCCCGGTGTGAACATGATGCAGGACCAGGTCAATATTCGTGGGTCGACGGGCTACAGTCGAGGAGTTGGCAGCCGGGTTTTGGTCCTCTTCGACGGTCTGCCGTACACGACGGGCGACACGGGGGAGATTACCTGGGAGACTCTTCCGATGCACCAGATTGACCGGATCGAAGTGGTCAAAGGAGCCGGCTCGGCTCTCTACGGGTCGAGTGCGCTAGGAGGAGTTGTCAATGTTATCACCAAGGAGATTCCGACCGACTCTGAGGTCAGATGGCGGCTCTACTCGGGAATGTATGACAAGCCACGGTTTCAACAGTGGAGATGGTCCAACACAACCCGATTTCACAACGGTGGATATGTAAGCTTCTCTGGCAGAACAGGTGCTGTGGCTTACCTTGGCAGTATCACGCGGTCGGTTGACGAAAGCTACAAGGAAAACGACGTGTATCATCGTTGGGGGTTCTTTACAAAATTGAGGTTTTCGCTTGCCCCGACACGCAGCATGGACCTTGTTGCGAATATGATGTCCCGGTCTCACGG
>JANONN010000080.1:0-2371 GCA_031420835.1 Ignavibacteriales bacterium
CCAATATTCGAGAGGCAATTCAGGGCTACGTTGCCGCTCTCGAGGATGACAAGCTCCCTGTTCCCCCTGAAAACTTTGAAACCATGCTTGTTGCTGTATGAGTTCACTTCCGAGGATCTCTGGTCGGGAGTGCGTCAAAGCTCTTTCCAAAGTCGGATTTGTCAAACGAAGACAGCACGGCAGCCATATGATACTTCGCAGGGACGAGCCATTTGCTCAACTGACAGTCCCCGAGCACAAGGAATTGGACCGTGGGACGTTGCGGGCAATCATTCGTCAAGCTGGATTAACCGTCGAGGAATTTGTACGATTGAAGTGAACTACCGCCACTGCGCAAGATCACAGCGTGGCTTATGCCAGCGTTAGCATCTGTTATGTTTCACAATAACGCATTAAGGGGGGTGTGATTTGTTCTTGACATTTCCAGATTGAAAGATGGAGGATCGTTATAAATCTCAGAAACACCAAGAAACTTCTTTTGTTGACGTGATGACAACTGCAACCTATCAGCGGGCATGTCTCTCCTTTTTTGTGCGGCATCGGGAAGTCCTCATGATTTGACGCGCGGCGGGCGAATCATTCCTTCTCTCCCACCCAAACTTTTCTTATATTGCTCTCCACGTTTTCCTCTCCTCCACTTATTATAAGTCTTACTCGTGCTGGCAGTCAATAACCTTACGTTCAATTACGGTGAACGGTTTCTGTTCGACGGCGTTTCCTTCACCATCAATCCCCACGATCGTATCGGTCTGGTCGGGAGCAATGGCGCCGGGAAGAGCACGCTCCTTAAGATCATTGCCCGCATTACGTCCACGACGGATGGAACGATCACAAAGGCGCGCTTCGTCACGGTGGGCTATCTGCCGCAGGATGCCGTCGTGCAGTCCGAGGCGTCACTGTATAAGGAAGTCGAGGGGGCATTCGAGGATATCGTCCAGATCGAGGAAGAGTTGAACGAGGCATATCAGCGTTTGGGTGAAGTTGACCACACCACTGAAGAGTACAGCGAGCTGTTGGAGATCATCGGCGAGCTTCAGCATAAACAGGAAGATGCGGATGCGTTCCGGTTGAAATCAAAGATCGAGACCGTGTTGATGGGTTTGGGGTTCGCCGTCCCCGATTTTGACCGTCCCACGGCGTCCTTTAGCGGCGGCTGGCAGATGCGCATCGCGCTGGCGAAACTGCTTCTGCTCGAACCTTCCGTGCTTTTGTTAGACGAGCCGACGAACCATCTGGACATCGATTCACTGCAATGGCTCGAAGAGTACCTGCGCAATTACAACGGCGCCGTTGTGCTCGTCTCGCACGACCGCGCGCTTCTCGACACGCTGACGACAAAAACAATCGCTCTCAGTCTGGGACAATGCGATATCTACGCTGGCAACTATTCTTTCTATGAAAAAGAAAGGGTGCTGCGAAAAGAACTGACGGTGAACGCCATACGCAACCAACAGCAACAGATCAAACGAACGCAGGAGTTCATCGAGCGATTCCGCTACAAAGCGTCGAAAGCCAGGCAGGTGCAAAGCCGCGTGAAGCAATTAGAGAAGATCGACATCATTGAGGTGGAAGATGAAGAGGATGATATCCGTTTTCACTTCCCACAGGCGCAACAGAGCGGTCGGGTCGTTATGGAACTGGAACATATTCACAAGGCGTACGGGGACAATGTTGTGTATCGAGAGCTGAACTACAAAATCGAGCGGGGTGACCGTATCGCCATCGTTGGGGTCAACGGCGCAGGGAAATCGACACTGGCGAAGATCGTTGCAGGCGTTGAGCCGTTTCAGTCGGGCACAACGATTCCCGGCTATAATGTGATCGTGTCATACTTCGCGCAGCATCAGGCAGAAGAATTAGACATGGACAAGGAGGTACTCCAAACGGTGGACGATGTTGCTATGGGAGAGATCCGAACAAAGCTCCGTACGATCCTCGGATCCTTCCTTTTCAGGGGCGACGATGTGTTCAAGAGAGTGAGGGTCCTCTCCGGCGGTGAGAAGAGCCGCCTTGCACTGGCAAAAATGTTGCTTGCACCTGCCAATTTCCTGATCATGGACGAGCCGACGAACCATTTGGATATGCGTTCGAAGAAGGTCCTCCAGGAAGCATTGAAGAGTTTCGATGGAACGTATCTGATCGTCTCGCACGACCGTGCGTTTTTGGATGAGATTGTGAATAAGGTGATGGAGATCAGTCGAGGCGGTGTAAGAACCTACCTTGGCAATGTGAGCGAATACCTTGATGCAAAGAAGAAAGAGCGGGAAGAAGCAGCCAGAATGCAGCGAGCAGAGAGTCGAGACCCGAACAAAACTGTCGTTTCTACCACCGCCGCGATGAACAGGAATGGTTCGACCCAAGCTAAAAAGAA
>JANONN010000081.1:0-5455 GCA_031420835.1 Ignavibacteriales bacterium
ATGCATGTGTGTAGCTCTTATTGTACACTTGCAATTTTTGTTGCCTTGTTGGGACTCGTGTGTTTTTTGATAAAACTAATTGGGTTGTTGTGTTGGGGGTGCGACGCACTAAGTGCGTCGCACCTACATAGCTTGCGTGAAATGACAGTCTACAGTGCGAACGGGTAGGGTCAGACGCACAATCCGAAATAGACAGATTTCCCATATGAATAATCTCTTTCGATTCCCACTCTTTGCCTTGTGTCTTGTTTTTCTAGCTTTATCTCGTTCTTCTATATAGTTTAGCTCGTTCCCACGCTCTGCGTGGGAACGTACCGGAACAGACGCAGAGCGTCTTCCACATGCGTTCCGACGGAGACCGTCGGAACGAGATTAAAATGAATAACCGCCATAGTTTTCCTTTCTTCTCTCTTCTGTTCCTTCTCTCTACAGTACCGGGTCAAGAATCTTTTCCCCAAAAACCGAAACCCATACCCGGTCACTGGCGTTCGTTAGTTGGTTCCTACGTTGCGGCGCGGGAGACTCTTCTGGTTCTCGAGAATGGCGGCCAGCTAAAACTCCGATCGGGAGACGAGACTGAACTCACCCTTCGCGAGAAGAACGACCTTCATTTCACAATTACGCCAGCAACTGGATCCGCTGAGAGTATGGTTCTCTTTTCTGTCTCCCCCGACTCGATATGGCTGGCTATCGGGAAACGCCGATTCCTCAATACAAGCATATATTTTGACCGAGTCGCGTTCAGAGTCAGGCCTCTTCGTCCTGTCCATGAACTTCAAAATGTTGCTCTTCGTTCGACTCCTCCGCTCGAAAGGGGAGAGTTCTTTGACGCTGATCTCGTTGATCTGACAAAGCTCGATTCCACCATCAAACTGGACATTCGCTACGCAACAACGAACAATTTCTTGGGCGCAGTATTCTACTCTGAGGCTCGTGCATTTCTTCAACGACGTGCTGCAGATGCGGTGCTGCGCGCTCACCGGTGGTTGAAACAATTCGGCTATGGTCTGCTCATCCACGATGCGTATCGCCCCTGGTATGTCACGAAGATGTTCTGGGATGCAACGCCCGATCACCAAAAAGATTTCGTCGCCGATCCTTCAAAAGGCTCACGCCATAATCGCGGGTGCGCCGTGGATCTTACCATGTACGATCTTGCCACAGGAGAACCTGTTGAGATGGTGAGTGGCTATGACGAATTCTCGCCGCGCGCGTTTCCCGATCATCCGGGTGGAACATCACTGCAACGCTGGCACAGAAAATTACTCCGGCAAGCGATGGAGCGAGAGGGCTTCACTGTGTACCGCTGGGAGTGGTGGCATTTCGATTTTATAGGATGGGAGCAATATCCTATCATGAACATAACGTTTGACAAGATCAAATAGTCTTGCGCATTCACTCACTAATTGTCCGCTGATTATCGCACCCGAAACAAATCTCCCCGTGCTCAATGGGCTTGTGTACTGGGGGCGGATTGAATTCCTGCGGCGTCTCCTCGACGTGTGATGTGTTGTTCGAACCTTTGCTTCTCCTCCCATTTGTCTCTATCTTTGAACCACTATGAAACTATCTGAAGACCAGAAATACCGTGTTGGAATCGCGCTTGCCTTGCTCATCGGTTGGGTTGTAGTTGTCTTTTTCCGTTCAGGAACATCGTGGGGATGAGATCAATTGCGGATTGCGGAATGTGGAATTGCAAATTGAAATCCGAAATACCGAAGGCTGGTTGTGGAGGAGTAAGCCGTTCAATCAACATCAATGACTCTTCTAAAGTGCGGATTGCGAAAATGAACAATCAAGTACGGTTGAGTATTAGCTGTGGCAGGAGCGAAAGATGATGCGTCTGAAAACTCTTACAGGGCTGACAATGGAAGAGGCTGTCCAAAGGCTCGTATCACGGAACAAGAGCGTTGTTGGAATATACAGTTTTGGATCCAATGGCTCAAAGAAGCTGGCAAGCCCGTTTTCTGACATCGATATCGCTGTCGTGTTGTGGCCGTACGACAAGTATGTAGCAGCGGATGTTGCATTGAGTTTGCCCCCTAAGTTCGATGTGGCAATTCTGAATGAAGCTCCACCATCTATTATTTCTGCCGTCGTGAAACAGGGGAGACTCTTGTATTGCCGCAACACCAAAACACTCTCAAAAGCGATCATGCGTATTACGGCTCCGATACGGCGGCACCACGACTTTTTGGTGCGACAGGGGGTTCTGTGAGGAAGAGAAAAGAGAACCTCGCAAGGATGATCCGGGTCCATCTCGCCCGTTCAACGACCGCAAACAAACGGTTTGACGGATCAGCGAGTTCAACAAACTTCAACGACCTTGCAATGGAATGCTTTCAGACCGTCAACTACTCTATTGCTTTGATGGAGCGGCTCGTTGAAGAACGAGGGATAACCCATGCAATGACCTATACGGAGTTGGTTGAGGCGTTGGAGAAGCTTTCGGTTCTTAAGCGTAGTGAGGCAGAAAAACTCAAGCGATTGATCCGCCTTCGAAATCTGATCGCTCATGAATACTATACTATCAGCAACAGTGAATTGCGAGAGATGTTCAAATTGCTCTCTACGGTAAGAGTTCTCTTGCGATAAGCAGTTTTCTCATACACAATCATTCTGTCAGTAACAAGAACCCATTGTTGCCAACGCAGTGATCCCTGCCCATATGATCTAATCGCATGGAGAACCCCCTCTTAAAGGACGGCTCGAGCAGAACGCCGGAGTCAATTCGAAAACAGCTCTTCGCAATCCGGCTGTCGCTCACAGTCGGTTTGTTTATGCTGGCGGGGAAATCGTACGCAGCCTACATCACAGGCTCGGCCGCCATCTTGTCGGATGCTGCCGAATCTGTGGTGCATATTTTCGCCGTCGGATTCGCCGCCTTCAGCATGCAAGTGAGCCTGCGCCCCCCCGATCCTTCCCATCCGTATGGACATGATAAGATCACGTTCTTCTCTGCGGGAGTAGAGGGAACGATGATCGTGCTTGCGGCGGTGTACATTATCTATGAATCGGTGATGAAATGGATGGCGGGATTGGAGTTGAGGAACCTCGATCTCGGAATTCTGTATGTTGCTGCAGCGGGAACGATCAATGCGGCGCTTGGTGGCTTTTTGGTGTGGAGGGGAAAGCGCGAACGGTCGCTCATTCTCATCGCCAATGGAAAACATGTCCTGACCGATTCGTGGACGAGCCTTGGCGTTATCATCGGATTGGGCTTGATGATCTGGACAGGATGGCTTCCTTTCGATCCGATCCTTGCCATTATTGTTGCTCTTAACATCCTTTGGTCCGGCGGAAGATTGATTCGGCTGTCGGTGGGTGGATTGATGGATGAAGGGGATCCGGAAGTCGAGCAGCGGCTGCGAAACGTGTTGGACACCGAGACAGAACGGCGTGGCTTATGGTATCACGAGTTGCGCTACCGACATACCGGGGCTTCGCTCTGGATCGAAGTTCATCTTCTCTTCCCCAAGAAAACTCTTATCGAAGACGCACACTGGAAGGCAACACAGATCGAAGAGGCGCTTCGCCATGCCCTCCCGGGAACTGTTCAGATCACGACACACTTAGAACCGCGAGAAGAGCACGATAAGATCCACGTTCATGTGAAAGCGAACACTGACGCATAACAAGCGCTCTTCGTAACGACGCATCCGCTTCTTTGTCGCCGCCGTTCAAAGAAGGACTACGATGCTATCTGCTTGGTAAACTCGACGTTGATCGTGATTTTCACGTCTTTTCCTGCAACGAATCCACCCGTTTCAATGGTGCGGTCCCACTTCACACCATAGTCAAACCGGTCAATCGTCAATGTTGTCTTCCACCCCATCAGTTCGGATTTTGCCAGACGCAGCTTTCCATTAAACACAGCATCAAATGTTACACGCTTTGTGACATTTCGGATTGTCATGTCACCGTGAATCTTGTAGTTCTTCCCATCCACTTTTTCGATGGAAGTACTCTTGAAGCGGATCTCTGGAAACTGCTCGGCGTTGAAAAAGTCGTCCGACTTAAGGTGGCCATCACGTCGCTCATGTTCTGTGTTGATGCTTGAGACCTTGATCACTGCTTCAATGCTGGCGTCGCTGAAATCGTCCTTCGCCGACTGGAACACTATGTCGAAGTCCTTGAAGTTGCCGGTCACTTCCGAGATGATCATATGACTGATGGCAAACGTGATGTTGGAGTGCGATTTGTCGAACTTCCACTCAGCGGGCTGCGAAAGGAGCGGCTGAGAAAATAGAAAGACAATGAATGGTACGAGACTGAACTTGCGATGCATTATGTTTTCTCCTCCGCCATATTATGAGAGTGTTGCAGATGTGCCTGCTGTGTGGACTGTGATCGTAATGCCGTCAAAGTCTTTTGATGTGAATGAATCTGCTTTCAAATCGGTAATCGGAACCTCTGCTTGATGTAACCGTTCCCGTAATCTCTCCACAGAACTCCGGGTTGGAAGCGCGATACCAAATGCCGCCAGACCTGCCGTCCCTTCGGGCGGAGCCGGGTTTTCGCGACTGTTCCAGATGTTAAACCCGAGATGGTGATGATATCCACCCGCAGAGACGAAAAGCGCACCCGGATAGGAACGTTGCACCACGTCGAACCCAAGCAGTTCGTGATAGAATCGCTCCGCTTTTCCAATGCCTGAAACTTGAAGATGAATGTGACCGATCCTCATCGCTGGGTGAACATGCGACACGAGTGTCGGTGAAGGACCAAGTGTTGCAACTAGATCTTCAATGTCCAGCGGTGCGGTCATCATTTCCAATGAACCATTGTTGTATTTCCATTGGTCTTTCGGACGATCGGCATACAGTTCGATCCCGTTTCCTCCGGGATCGGCAAGATAGATTGCCTCACTCACGCCGTGATCCGCGAATCCCTGGAATGGATATTCCTGTCGATGCAGGCGTAAGAAAGCTTGGGCTAGTTCTTTTCGATCTGGGAAAAGATACGCAACATGGAACAAGCCTGCGCTTCTTGGCGAACGATCGTGTGCATTGGGTCGATGGGTCAGAACAAGTTGTGCCGGCTCCTTCCCCGCTGCTGAGAATGTGACCGAGGATCCTGAACGACCGATCTCTCGAAGGCCAAGCAACTCTGTATAGAACGAAGACGTTTCCTGAAGGTTTCGCACGTTCAGGTGGAGAACATCGATTGTCGTTTCGGCGGGCAGACCGGTTGCGTTCATATGATTATTGGAACCACATGTAGAACGAAAATAAGACCGGAATCATTCCATCCGCTTTGGTGAGTTACTTTTGCTGAATGAACTCAAGATTCAACGTGATATCCATTGCTTTGCCGTAACTACTCAGCATACATATTCTATGGCAGTAGAACCCCTACGGGGTTCTAAACTCTATTGGTTGTTCTGAACTACAAACGTGCAATCCCTACGGGATTGGCAATGCTGACTCGTTTTTCGGAAAGACTCCGTAGGAGT
>JANONN010000082.1:0-3257 GCA_031420835.1 Ignavibacteriales bacterium
GGACGAACTGGCGAACATCTTCCGCTAGATCCACTATATTGGTATCGGCGTGGATGTATTTCACTTCGAACTCGTCCAATCCATCGGCTCCCTCTGCTTCCGCTACGTAGGCGATCGTGTATGTGCCTTTCACTTCCTGCCGGAGTTCATCCAGACATCGGTCACAAGAAAACAATCCAGCTGTCACTAATTCCACACGAAGGAAAAGCTGGCGGCTGGTCTTTTCAAGTGTTGCTGAAACAGAAACCGGGCGATCAAATCGTTCGTCCAGACCGATTTCGCCGGGTTGTGTTTCCAAGGAATACTTATGGACACCCTCCGATAACTTCGAAATATTCAGTCGTAGAACGCTCATGGTTCGACAACCCGGGGATGTATGATACAAACGCTCTGCAGGAAATACAACAGAACGGGATTAATGCAAAAAAACCGGCGTAAACCGGTTCATTTTCTTGAAAAAAGGCTTCAAAATATAGCGATAAGGGGGTAGAGAGTCAAGAAAAAAGTCAGGTGGGGTGGAACCGCGGAATGACTTCAATAGAAGTCCGGCATCCTAATGAGCCTCAAGGAAGCCGGACTTCTTTCGGTGTTCTCTATTATGATTTTTCGGTAGGTTCCACCACCGGCTCAGAGTTGGGGCTCAAGTTCGCCAGCAACTGGGTCTGCACATAATCCACCGTCTCATCTAATGCATCGCTGAACTTCGCAAAGTCCTCCTTGTACAGGAAGATCTTGTGCTTCTCATATTCTTCCTCACTAACCCTTTTGCTCTCGGTAATGGTAATGTAGAAGTCCTTCTCAGACTTTGTTGACTTCACATCGAAGAAGTAGGTTCGCTTGCCCGCACGGACACGCTTGGTGAAGATCTCGTCTTTGTACGTTGTGTGTTCCAAGGTGATATCCTCCCTAATAACAAATGTGAAAATGGTAAATGAGTGGAATGGTGAATTATGAATCGTGTTAATCGTTGTTCGTTATCGGTTATAGATCCCTTCCCAAATTCTGTCCTGTCTGTTATAGTTTCTACCTTCGAACGACAGCAACCTTCCCCGTAGCAAGCTTCTCGCCGTTCTCCGCAAAGGCGACGACAAAGTAAACCCCTGTGGGAACGAAATCCCCCTTCCCATCTCGTCCATTCCAGAACGCCCGCCCACCACCCTGCGCCCGGAACTGCGAAACAAGTGCCCCGCTCACAGAAAGAATCTTGATAGTCGAATTCGCCACAAGATTCCCTATAACCAGATCCGTGATGTTTGGGATCAGATACGGGTTGGGTCCAAGCTCCAGCGTTGTGAAGTTACGAACTGTCCGGACTGCCCCGATGGAGAGACCGGAGAGTCCCTTCTCCGTTCCGAAGTACACGATTCCCCGTTGTTGGTCTATGGCGATCGAGCGCACATCATTGTCTAAAAGCCTCCCTCCTGTGCTAAGCACACTATAGTGGCGGAGCAATTGCGTGCCGTCGGGATTCACCATGAACACGCCTTCTTTCGTGCCCACCCATTTGTTATTCAACGCATCAACAGCAATGGCCTGGATAACCTGCTCGCGTAACGGAAACGATGTCGTTCGTCGAGTCTTCGGGTTCAACGGGTCCGTTATGATCATTATTCCGAGATCTGTTCCAACCCACACATCTCCATCAAGGTCAACCGCAAGTGAAAGAACGGAGTTGTTCGGAAGCCCGTCGCCGATCATCATGTTCCCCCAGCCGCCGGTCAATTCTGTGCCCGTGACACGTCTCGACTCGTTGAAGAACCAGAGTCCCGTGGCGGGCTTATCTTGCGGCTCCGAGTTGGCGAGCCATTTCGTGCCGTTCCGATCAATGACCATTGCCGTAAATCGGCCTTCTGTGGGAGAAATTCCATTTGAGTAGTAGGTGAAGGAAGTATCGCTGGTGAGATTTGCAAGATACTTACCGTTGATGGCAGTTCGGTTTACAAACCACGCCGATCCGGCCAGATCAAATGCAACGCTTCCCACAACAACGTACGCGGGATTTTGTGGAACTGCCCCAGCAAGACTGGGAGTCGAGGAGTGGTGAATTCGCCGCCTGATCGTGTCCCCTACGGCCTCGACAACACCCGAACCCCATGAGCTTGCCCAAACGGATCCGTCACCAACAGAGACTTTGTAGTAGTCATTGTCCGCCATGGCGGGAAATGAAGCCACTGTAAAGTTCTTCCATTGGCGATCAACCGGAAGCTTCGGATTATAGCGATAGAAACCGTTCCCACGACCGCTGATACCGGAAGCCCCCCACACAACGCCGTTTCCATCCCCCGCATTTTAGATAACTAGTTTCTATTGTGGACCATTGGGAACGACAAACGACCCGTCAGGGAAGAGTATTCCTTTGCTTGCCGTGCCGACGAGCAGTTGGTTGGTTTGCGTTTCGATCGCCAATACTTGGCCAACACCCACGGTCTGCGAAATGTTTTGAGGAGGTGCTGTGATTGCATTCAACGTATCGACAGAAAACACCCCACCGCTGTTCGATAGAACAGCAACGCTCGACAGACGAGGAAGGATATCAGTTACCGATCTTGAAGAAAACGCACCGAGGGCGCTGAAGGAGCTGCCGTTGAAGTATGCAAGTCCTGAAAGAGTCCCAGCGAGAATTGTACCCTGGAAGACGGCAATGGACTGGATATTCTGATTTGGAAGTCCTTGCGCGGGTAGGTAACGTGTCCATGCTGCGCGATCAGAAAGATTGCCGGCATTCACTGAGGCAACTGCAACACCTTGATCGGTAGCAGCCCAGAGCTGGTTCCCATGAATCACTACATCATTGACGCGCGCTTGTGTTGAGAAGCCGAAGTTGGCGTAGGTGTCACCGAACTCCATACGGTCCAAACGATAGAGAACAATGCCGAAGTCCGTCGTAATGTAAAGAGTATTTCCGGCCACAAGAAAGTTGCGAACTCCCTTTTGCGTACGGGGCGATTCTCTGATATCCCTGATCTGTCGCCACGTTCCGCCCTTGAAATAACTCAACACTCCGTCGCTTCCACCCGTCCAGATCTCGCCATTTTGGAGGACCGTTACTGCTGTCATGTCGTTGGAACCCAACCCATCAGCATTTGTCAATTTCGTGAATGAGCTATTCGAAACACGATACATGAACAGCCCGCCTCCCGTTACTGCGATCACGTTGCCTTCCTGTGTAGCTATGCCACGGATGGATTTCATATCCGTGTAATTCTTCCAGCTTCCTATCGTCATGGTCTCCGCTTGACGTGCGAAGAGATTCGTCC
>JANONN010000083.1:0-7860 GCA_031420835.1 Ignavibacteriales bacterium
TTTATTCGGACTTCCTCCCACTGTGTCTTTGCTCGACGTAAACAACGCATGTCGTGCTTTGAGTGTGCCGTAAATATATAATCCCTGGTTTGCCTGGAA
Source organism: Ignavibacteriales bacterium (assembly GCA_031420835.1). GTDB lineage: Bacteria > Bacteroidota > Ignavibacteria > UBA10030 > UBA10030 > JANONN01. The sequence goes on from JANONN010000083.1 coordinate 100, forward strand.
TCTCACCACAACACCCGAATCCACCATCAGAGTGAATCCTGAGCTTAGTGTAACATTCCCCGTCACGATGTACGGGCTTCCCGCGCGCGGCCAAAACGTGTTGGCTGAAAAGGTGCCGGAGACATTCGTCTGGCCAAGGGCCACGGATAGGCCCAAAACCACTATCAACAGAGTAACAAGAACGGTCCTCATGACTTACCCCTCCTGAGAAAATGGTGTAGAGATGAATAATCGTTCGGAAGATGGATCGGGATGAACGAACTCGGTGAGTAATAGCGAAACCTTAGCGGAGTGCAACGGAAAGACGCCTTCCCTTTTCATGTAGGTCGGATTGCTAATCCGACCAAACTTCTGGACGGGATACCATCCCGTCCTACATTTTGATCGTAAACTAGTTAGGTTGCATGTCAATGTCATGGAATGATCTCCATTACGAGAAACAGGCTCCACTTTTTGCACTGCAAGCATAGTGAATCGCCAGGCAAATGTCAACCAACGAAGGTGCCCTCAGTCACATAAGGAAAGGAGCACCCCTAAAGTGAAAGCTCTCACTCATATTCACCCCAAACCCCACGCAAGGTATCTGAGATCTCTCCGACAGTGGCGTATGCCTCGACGGCGGCAAGAATCTTCGGGACGAGATTCTCCGTTGCTGCCGCTGCCACACGAAGATCGTCAAGCGCTTTCTTGACTGCGGTTGAATCTCGGCGATTCTTGACATCACGCAGTCGTCGCATCTGACTTGTTCTGATGTTTTCATCAATCCGAAGAATCTCCGTCTCGCCTTCCTCGGCTATTTGGAATTCATTCACCCCAACAATGATCTTCTCCTTTTTCTCAATCGCCATTTGGTAGCGATAGGCGCTGTCTGCGATTTCTGTCTGGTAGAATTGCTTCTCGATCGCTTTGACCGCTCCACCCATTGCATCAATCTTGTCGAGATATTTTAAGACCTGTTGCTCGATATCGTTGGTGAGCGATTCCACAAAGTACGATCCTCCAAGCGGATCAACGGTGTCGGTCACTGCCGATTCGTGCGCGATGATCTGTTGTGTGCGTAGCGCAAGACGTGCCGCCGCTTCCGTCGGTAGGGCCAATGCTTCATCGCGCGAATTCGTATGAAGCGATTGACATCCACCGAGAACCGCCGCAAGCGCCTGCATGGTCACACGGACGACATTGTTATCCACTTGTTGGGCAGTCAACGTTGCACCGCTCGTTTGAGCGTGGAATCGAAGTTTCATCGTATCGGGATTTGTTGCTCCAAACCGCTCTTTCATGATTGAAGCCCAAATTCTCCTCCCTGCGCGGAACTTCGCCACTTCTTCAAAGAAGTTATTATGTGCGTTGAAAAAGAACGAAAGTTGAGCACCAAAGTTATTTACATCCAGTCCGCGCTCAACGGCAGCGCGCACATACTCGATCCCGTTCGCAATCGTAAACGCAAGCTCCTGAACGGCGGTTGAGCCCGCTTCGCGAATGTGGTAGCCGCTGATGGAGATCGTATTCCATTTGGGAAGATTCGAACTGCACCACTCGAAAATGTCGGTGACGAGTCGCATCGAAGGAGCGGGTGGATAAATGTGCGTTCCACGCGCGATGTATTCTTTCAAGATGTCGTTCTGGATCGTTCCGGAAATCTTCTTCAAGTCCGCGCCTTGCTTCTTCGCCACCGCAACATACATGCACAAGAGAATCGCCGCCGTCGCATTGATCGTCATCGAAGTCGTGACATCCTGAAGTTTGATCCCATCAAAGAGCGTCTCCATATCCGCAAGAGAATCAATCGCAACACCGACCTTTCCAACTTCTCCTTCCGCCATCGGGTGATCTGAGTCGTAGCCCATCTGCGTTGGCAAGTCGAATGCGACGGAAAGACCTGTGCTTCCATGCGCAATCAGATAGCGATAGCGCTTGTTCGATTCCTCCGCGGCGCCAAACCCCGCATATTGTCGCATCGTCCAGAATCGTGAACGATACATTGTGGGATACACGCCGCGCGTGAACGGATACTCTCCCGGAAATCCGAGCGCGCGCTCGTAATCGAGTTCGGTCGGAAGATAGAGTCGTTCAATGTCGATTCCCGAGTCGTTCACGAAATCCTTTTCCCGCTCAGGTGAACGATCTAATGCTTGTTGCAGCGTCGTTTTCACCCAGAGTTTCTTTTCTTCGATGAGGTTTGGGTTCATGGGGATTCACTCACGGTTTTCTGTGGCAAGTCAAGGTGTTAGAAGTCTGATTACTAGCCACGACCTTTAGGTCGTGGACATTGAGATGTAATACAATGTGGGCTTTAGCCCATATTATCGCATCGTTTTGGGGGTTGAAACCCATTTTGTTTTGTAGCCATTCCAGCCACGAGCTGAAGCTCGTGGCCATTCACTCTCATTATTGCCCTAACTCCTCCTCAATGCTGTCTTTCATGAATTCCATTGTCAGCGAAGGATAGGCGAGATTACGGGCAAGTTCTTCGGCAGTATGACGCTGTCCCTGGCTCCACAGTTCTTTTAGGAATTCGCCCGAACGCGGATTGAGGAACCAGTCCTCGTCAAAATTTTCCTTCAGATATTGGTGCAACATGGATTGCACCATCCACGCACGCAGGTAGCGCGCGCAGTAGAAAAACGAATCAACGTCGGCAAGATATTGAGCCGGTGTGTATCGAGCTTTCGTTGCGTGGCTGAGAAAGCCCGCATATGTTTCTTCCTTCCCTTCCAGCGAACGACCGTCATGCAGGACCAGTTCGTACGAGAGCTTTGCCGAGTAACGCCGCAGCATCATCAACTCGATAAGGTTGACATGCTTGATAAAATCATCAGGCTGGTCTATCTTCATCACTTTCTTCAGCCAAACTCGGTCTTGAACCAAATGATCGAAGCCGATCGCAAATCCCTCAGTCACAGAATTATCACCGAGTCGTTTGTATTCCCAGTCGAGCGTCGGACTCACATGTCCGAAGTGCAATGCGTGCCCTAACTCATGAAGGAATGCCTCGTAGTCGTCAGCGCCGCCGCTTGGCATAATCACAAGGTACACTTCATCCGGAACCCTGACGGTGGAGCAGAACGCTCTCGGCGATTTCTTCGGACGCGATTCGATGTCCAGATTAATGTGCCCACCGGCAGTCGGATCGATCCCCATTCTCTTGACGAATCCGAGCACCGTGTCAACCATTTGATCAGCCGGGAAGTGTTTGTCAAAGTTCGGCCCACGCGCAAGGAATGAGAGATCATGTTTCTGCAAATCATTGAGAGAGATTCCAAGTTCACGCTTGACATACCATCCCAGCGTGTCAACGTACATGTCTTCCGTCTCAGAAAGGAATCGCTCCGTAATCGCGTGGAGACCGTAAAGATCTATGCCGTTAAGTTGTTGCGCCATCTCAACGTAGTTCGGATAGCCAAGCGCGCTTGTTTCACTCTGGGTTGCTTCAAAGATCGTCTGGTGGAGGGGATTGAGGGTATCGGCCGTAAACCCATCGCGTGCATCGGCAATTCGTCCACGAACCTTCCGATCACTTTCATTCATGAGTCTGACGGCGGAAGCACGAAAACCCAATACCTCCCCATCAACCTGAACAACACCATTTGATTCAGTGGTGAGAAGTTGATCTGTCTCTTCTCGAACAACGTTCCCTAAATATGTCTGGACTGTCGTTTCGAGCAGCATCTTGGTCTTGCGCGCGTCTTCGTTTTTTCCCTGCGGGCTGTGCGATTCAAGCCCCACAAGTTGCTGCTGAAGGAACTCCAAGAGAGAACGACTCGAAAGGTCCGCATATCGCTCATAGATAGCCGCAGCGTTCACAGTATCAATCAGGCCGGCGCCTTCGAGATAATACTCCTTCTCGAGTTCTTGATAGAATTCTTCAGCGCGGCTTCGAATATCGTCGAGTGAGGTCGTCATTCTTTGTAACTCCTCACCATCTTCATGAAAAGGAGTGTGGTCTTGATATCTTGGTGCAGACCCCCTGCCCGCCCGCCTGTTGCGTTCGGGCGGGTAGTCCCCCTAAGAGGGGGACAGTTTTCATTTTCAGTTTTGAACTGAGGGAAAACAATCCTCTCCACCCGTAGGGGAGAGTTAGAGTGGGGTCTCATGGAATTACCGTCTGTGTCCTATCAAAAACGTTCAACCAAACAGTACACTGAGGAGTTACCATCCTTTTTTTGGTCGAAACTGACCATAGATACTACAATTTCTCTGATGAATCAATTGCGCCAATGAACGCGCTTGAGAAAGCTGCCATCGCCGACAAACAGTGCGGCTCCTTCATCGTCTGTGCGAACGATGGTCACGTTACGTTCTTGCAGGCGGGAGAGTACGTCTGGAGATGGATGACGGAACTTGTTGTTCATTCCTACGGAGATTATCGCATAGACCGGATCGGCGAACTTCAGAAGCTCATCGCTCGTGCTTGTCACGCTCCCATGATGGCCGACTTTGAGAAGATCGCTCTTCAAGAATGAACCGTATCGCTCTACAATCTTCTCTTCCGCTTCTTTTTCCACATCTCCCATGAGAAGGACGACGTTCGTTCCGTAGATAATCTTCAGGACGATGCTTGTGTTGTTGAGATTCGAGGAGCTATCGCGGGGAAACAACGGATGCAGCACGTACACTCGGGCCGAAGTGTCGGGTTCGATTCGATCACCCGATTTCATCCACACGGGCGATATTCCCTTTTCGCGGGTCACTTCTCTCAGTTCCCGATGAAGATTCGACTGAGGCTCGGCGTTGACATCGGCGATCTTCGAAATGTTCACATTCTTGACGATGGTCGGTACTCCGCCAATGTGGTCGCTATGTGGATGAGAGAGAACAATGTAGTCTAACGAACGAATTCCCTTTCGCTTGAGGAATGGGAGAACGATACGCTCGCCCGCATCATAATTGAACGAACGCGGGCCGGCATCAACCAGCATGGAACTCCGATTCGGAAATTCAACGAGGATTGCATCCCCCTGCCCTACGTCAATCGCCGTGATTCTCAACGCAGGCTTTTCTTCCGACACAAGATGATAGAACGTAAACGCATTGCCAACAAGAAGTGCCATTACGAGAACATACTTAAAGAGATGAGGCCTCGTTAGGCTGACGAGCAGGAGAAGTGAGAGATAGAAGAAGACTGGGAACATCACGCCGGCGTCCGTCATGTCGAAATAAGCGTACGGCACGATCGAAGCGGCCTCGACAAATCCGAAAACGACGCGGACAAGGAGCTCGTTCACTTCGGCAAATATGCTCGCCAGAAATGGCCAGAACGAAAATGTGATGGTCGCAAACCCAACCATTAAACCAATCCCGATCAATGGCACGACAATGACATTGGCGACGAGTGAGATCACCGATATTCTTTCAAAATAGTACGCTGTGAATGGTAGCGTCCCCAGTTGCGCTGCTAATGAAACTGCAAACAGTTTAAGCACATAATCAATGGCTTTGATTTCTTCAAATCGTTCGGGAATGCGGTGAATGAGCTTCTCCAAAACCGGGTAGAGCAGGATAATTGAGAGCACCGCAGAGAACGAAAGTTGAAAACCGACATCCATGAGTTCGTTGCTGTTCCACAGAAGCAACACCAGAGCAGCAACAGCTATGGAGTTGATCGCGTCGGACTTCCGCTCAAGCCGTTGTGCAAAGAGAATCACACCTGCCATCACCGTGGCTCGCACGACGGATGGCGTAGAATCGGTCAGAACCATGTAACCTGTTAGCGCCGCGATCGTTATCAGCGGAAGGATGTTCCTCGGCACTCTCAGCAAACCAAACACGCCGAGGAAGATAATCGCTACGATTCCCACATTAAGCCCGGAAACAGCTATGACATGGAACGTCCCTGTGTTGATGAATGATTCTTTGATCTCAGGTGAAATGTCGCTTCGATCAGCGAGAATGAGCCCCCGAAGAAACCCCGCCACCGGCAATGAGTGAAGCCCGTTGAAAATATTCCCCAACTGTACGCGAAGGAAAACAACAGCGGCAGAGAACGAAAGTTCGCTCGGGCTTGAAAGGACTGATAACGAATCCCCCTTTCGGACCGCAACAATCCCATCAATATCGTTCAACCGGAGATATCGTCCATAGTCAAACTCACCCGGATTGCGGGGCTTGGGATACGGAAGTATCTCCGCTCTAAGCGTAATGCTCGATCCAACATTTAGAAGCGAATCTGGTGGTTTGTAAGCCCCTTTCCTAACGATGGCAATTAACCGCCTGCCATTTTGCGTCTCACCGTCTTGTCTCACAAGAGAAGCTGATCCCAGGACGATCCGTGTCGAATTGCCCGACTGTTGCGGGAGACTTTCCAGAACGCCGGTGACGTTAGCGATCTCATTTCGTGTCTCAGGTTCAACATCACGAAACGTTTTCTCAGTTACTCCCAACGAGTGCAACGAGAATGAGAGAACGATTGGAAGGACGTGAAGGGCAAGGCTGGAAATGGAGGGTCGCCACCAAACGACGGCGAGCGTAAGCATTGAGGCAACGGTGAGACTGAAGAAAACGGATGTGCCATGGACGCTTGCTACTTCCGCTGCTATGATTCCAGCAATGAGAAGAAGCGCAATACGAAGTGCTGGTCGGTGCTGAAAGGGATGTTCCCCCATAGATATTCCCCGTATTAGCTAAGAAGTCGAATGATGGTCGGAGTAATATGCGTCAGGTTCTTGATCGATTCGGCGGCAACGGCCTTTTCTTTTCCGATCAAGATGCACGGAACAGGATTGCGAGTATGGGACTTCGTTGAGAGATCTTCAATGTTTCCGTGATCACTGATTATGATTACCGTTGCACTTGCCGGATCAAACGCATCGAGAAAGCCGCCAAGGAATTCATCAAACATTTCTAAGACATTGACCGCTTGGTTCATGTCCCGACTGTGTCCCGCGTGATCTGTCAGCCAATACTCAAACAGCGTGAAGTCGTGATTGCGTGCGATCTCCCACAAATGCTTTCCGGCAGTTGCAGAAGTAATCACGGGAAGTTCCGGGTATCCCTTCTCAGGCCAACGTGCTCTTGTTAGATCGGCAGAGATTGCCCTATTCCGCTTCAAATCGTGTAAGCCGAACAGCGGGACATCTGACATGAGGCACGAGAGGGTCGTCACTGTTAATTTCTGCGTCCCGGACTCCGTGTAGTCGAAGAACTGTTTCGGAAAAGCATTTGCAAAGACGACACTCTTCCCCATCGTCTTGAGTTGGCGGAAGATATTCTTCTGTTCAATTACATGACGGAGTGTTGTTGGAGGATACGGACCGAAATGCCTTCCAAATTTCTGTGCGCCGTTTACGCCCGTGAAAATCGCGGTCTGTCCGGTTCCACTTTGGGGCAGGCCCGATATGCCAAGCGTGGCATTCACTGGCTTCAAGGTGACACGGTTGCTGGTGTAATGCTGATGTTTCTTGTGCGGAAGCTGCCCCCCAAGGAGAGACTTCAGAGCCGGAAGGTGTGCAACAAAAAAGGGGTTCGTTTCGGGATCATGCGAGCCGATCCCAACTCCATCTAAGAAGAGGAGAATGATTTTCATTCGGTATTTCACCGCGAAAAGTCCGACATCTCGCGGGGTAGTGCGCAGTTAGATGTCGGACTTTTAACCCCGCGACACACAGAGACGTATTCTTTCTTCGTAACTACTCAGCATACATATTCTATGGCAGTAGAACCCCTACGGGGTTCTAAACTCTATTGGTTGTTCTGAACTACAAACGTGCAATCCCTACGGGATTGGCAATGCTGACTCGTTTTTCGGAAAGACTCCGTAGGAGT
>JANONN010000084.1:0-4232 GCA_031420835.1 Ignavibacteriales bacterium
GATTTCCAAAAAGCCAAATTGACTATGTGACACGCCGGGAATACGCGGACCTTGTAAAGTCGAACCATAATCTCAATCTCACGTATGAATTCGATGCGTCGGAAGGATTCGCCGGTCTTCGGAGACTGAAGAATACCATCAAGCGAGAGAACTACCAACTGATCGTTGACGTTCACGACAGCCTCAGGAGCAAATTTCTTCGTTCACTTCGGGGCCCGGAAAAGGTCGTGACGATCAACAAACGAGTGATCGAGCGGACGATGCTCGTAAAACTGAAGAAGAATATTTATAAGGATCTCGTTTCTGTCGCCGACCGATACATCGAACCATTGAAGCAGTTTGGCATAGAGCCGGACGGGGGTGGGCCGGAGCTGCACATCCCGGATGAGATTCTATTTGGCGTTTCGGGCAAGATCGCGCGTCTGAAGCTCAATCGTTATGAAAAGGTCATTGGACTTTGCCCCGGTGCGCGTCATACCACGAAGAGGTGGCCTGCAGAACGATATGCCGATGTGGCGAGTCGCTTTGCGCGAGAGTTCAACGGATATGTTCTGATCTTCGGTGGTCCATCTGATCGGGAGCTTGCAGCGCAGATCGCCCGGCGAATTGAGGAGTCTGCTGGTTCTGATCGCGTCAGCGTATTCTCCGGCGAGCTTTCTCTTTTGGAAATAGCGGCAGCCATGGAATACTGTGATGTGGTTGTAACAAACGACTCTGGCTTGATGCACATCGCCTCGGCAATGAAGAGGAAGCTGGTGGCTATCTTCGGTTCTACGGTGAGGGAGTTTGGGTTCTTTCCGTTTGGCGCGGAGAGTGTTGTCATAGAACAACATGGCCTGAGTTGCCGGCCCTGTTCGCACATCGGAAGACGCGAGTGCCCGGAAGAACACTTCCGCTGCATGCTTGATACAACCGCGGATCAGGTTTATGGGGCAATCAGAGCAACAGTAACGATGTCAAAATGAGCAAACTCGTGAGTGGACATCGTCGAGAAGATGAGGTATCTTTGCATCAGAACAATGGAGAAGACAATGAAACAAGCTTTGAGACAACGATCCCGAAGGGACATGTCCCTTGAGATCGTAACTGCAATCCTCTTTGCGATTGCCATCGGCTTGAACATTTCTTGTGAGAAAGGAACGGAGCCGGATCGAACCGCATGCGGCAGTGGACGGGTCACGTGGGATGATAAAGCCGGCATTTGTCGCGACCTTGCCGACAATCTGCCTGTGCCAAAATCCTGTTGCGGTCGGTGAGAAATGAAGCTCGTGTTGCGGACATTGCCTTCCCTTGGTTTCTTTTATATCTTGCACTTGTCCCGTGTTTTCCAACGGGAAAGTCGGGATCAGAAAAAAGGATTTGACCCCGTAGCTCAATTGGATAGAGCAACAGCCTTCTAAGCTGTAGGTTGCGCGTTCGATTCGCGCCGGGGTCACTAGAAATGCGGAATGAATCAAATGCGGAATCGGAATGAATCAAATGCGGAATGGGAATGATTCAAATGCGGAATGGGGAATGATCCGCATCAACATTGTCTTTCACGGGACAGTTTTTGACGTTTCGTTCTGTTAAGTGAAGTGCGCCGCCGTATCATGGGACCCCCTGAAGGCCTGATTGGTCAAGCCTCGAATTCCTTGGTTGAAAGCTGCGATTGTCGGATGATCGATTTCAACGTTCCGAGCCTGATCTCTTTGTGGTTGGGAACGGGAATGGTAATTGTTGAGGTGTCGGTTTTCCCTGCGACTTAGCCAACGGCTACCTCTAAACGAGTGATAAAAACCTCGTCGTGCAGGCGTTCGCGAATCTCCTGGTGAGAGGCTGTCTCAAAAAACAATTCGATCGCTTCTTTAAGGTTCTTTCGCGACTCTTCGACAGTTTTACCCTGACTGGCAATGTCAAGCTCGGGACAGAGACCGACATACATGTTGTCCTCTCGTTCAATGACGGCCGTAAATTGATGCTTTTTCTGCATCTGAAAAGCTCCTTCCTTAATTGATCCTGCAACAGTTTACCAAATTCCAGGCTCGAAAACAATCCCGGAAATTTGGACGGCGTCGCATTTTCATTTAGCGCTTGAGTAATTACGCAGCGGTTTCGCGCAACAGCAATTGGAGCGCCTGTCCCAACGTTGTTTGTCGGGATCGGTGTTTGCCGGTTTGCATGTTCGGTGGGGGGATGCCGCTCTGAAGCCCTGAACCATCTTTTACAAAAGTCCAGCGCGATCTTTTGAATACTACGCGGTTGTTTTCCTTACCCGTTTGTCCATCCAGTACATCGTGCCGGTGAGTACGAAACCGACGCCGCCGATTAGGACGAGGAACATCGGGTCGTCGCTCGAACCATAGAGAACCGTGAAGCTTACAATGATGAACGCCCGCACGAAGAGCGTTGTCGAGTACAGCATTTCTAACTTGTGCCGTATCATCTGCACGATGAAGATGCCGAGCGCGAAGAGCGGAACCCCGACATTCTGACGATCACATCGGGATATTCCGCGTTGGAAAGAAGCAGCTTGGTCGCTGTGCTCGGAACAAGGAGAAACGCCAGAGCCGCCGGCAAAACATAGCCGGCAAGATAATAGAGACTGAGGCGTTCTTCGCAAGGTTGATCCTATTCTCATAGTTAAGTTGTTGTCGCAACAAAGGGAGCGCCAATCCCGACGTTGTTTGTCGGGAGGAGGTTTTCCATTGTACAGCTCATCCATCTTCTCTTGCGATCTTCTTAACTTTTTCTTTTGCCGACCCAAAGTGTTCCTTTGGCGAAGCCATTCCTTCGGAACGGAAAGGCATCACTTTGTGACAATATAGGTTCTGTTATGTGAGGTGCCAGCCTATTTCTAAATTAGTTTCCCAAGTTCATCGCCGACTAATGACAGCGGGGTTGCCAGTGCATTGACATATTGAAAATTACCTTCACGGTCATTTTTGATTGTAAGTTGTATCGGGCAGGCTTCGCTTTGAATTGCCACTACCGCAAACTGTTTAGTCGGATCATCATACTTGACGTAGGGTGCGCCGGAGGAGCCAAAGCGAAAGTACCCACGGATTAGATAGCGAAGACCGTCGAATGTGAAATTTCCTGTGATCTCGTCAGGCATAATTGCATAGTGATCAAGAATGCCTTCGATATGGGAACGGTTTAGAAGTCGCCCCAGATTAGAGTTTGAAGGCGAGCTCTGCAGGCAGAACAGATTTGTCGCCTCATCATCGTATGTATTGTAGTCAACTGGGATGGAAGGCAGAATTCGAATTACGTCGGAGGTGACATTGATCAACCGGTATACCGTGATGTCGTGTTCAAGAAATACTTTTACAACTTCCACCTCGAGCAAAAAAGTGTATCGATTTAACTGTGCCTCATGAAAGACGTGGGAAGGGTTAATTTGAGATGTCACCGTTGGATCACCAAAGAATTGGTTGTTTCGGAATTGGACAATCAAGAACGGTTTGCAGACGCCTTTGGAATATAGTGTTTCGACCCTCGTGTCACATTTACCGGCTTGAAACTTCTTTGCTAAATTTTGGGCAGTCTTGTCATCTTTGACATTAAGATATCGCTTTTGCGTGGTCGCATCTAACGGATAGTGTTGCAACAATTGATTAGCTTCGCCTCGATTGAATTTCGACAAGATATCATTCTGGAAGAAACCGTCAGGTGCCGACCGGACCAAAGGAAATCTCATGCGCAAATAGTGGGCCACTGAAAGAATGTAACCATTGCCAATGTGGAAGGCGCTGATGTTTCCCTCGAATTTTCTCCTCGAAGAATCGCTGTCATCGTATACTGACATTATCCTGAAGAGCGGCGATGTTTGTTCGTCGATAAGTCTCTGCTTCGCTTGATTCATTTTGCTTCTTTCTCATTATTAGGGCTGGCATCTCACACAACGTGTGCACAAACCACGCCGTGCCGCTGCGAGTTATGAACAATCAATTCTCTTGCGAAGCAGCGGCATGGAACGACCACAATTCCGCCAAAGGGGGATGCGCCTCTGGCGCAAGTCCTTTTCAACAAAGGGAATGTCGGTGTTTGCCGTTAGCCGCAGTGCCGTTGCGAATTTCAATTGGACGCACGTATGTAAAAAGAATCCGGCCAAAATGCAAGCGAAGATCGGAGACTCTGGTTCCATCTGCGTTTGACCATGTAAATCCAGATCAAATAAAGATGCAATCCTTCTGCTGATGGTGCGACGCACGTCCCACACACGGCCTCCGCCGAACGTGCGTCGCACC
>JANONN010000085.1:0-3048 GCA_031420835.1 Ignavibacteriales bacterium
ACGCACCTGTCGCGCGATGACTCTGAGGAAACTCCCGAATACAGCGAAGGAACTCCGCTGCAGCGCTGTTGAATTCCCCTTCCTGAAAATGTCGCATCGCATCAACAAATACTTTCTCTACATCTGCCCTGAAGATAATAGAGTCCACAGTTGCGTTTTGAGCCAACATGGGGCTAACGTTCATAATGATGAGAAACAAAACGATGGGAAGTCCGATGGACTTGGTTGTTGGAGCGGCTATGTTCATGCTGACTAACTGCTGATGTTACACAAACCGAAAAAATCAACTGTCATTCCCGCATCCTGAGCCTGTCGAAGGATTAGGCGGGAATCCCCGCCTGCGTCGGGCAGGTACAAAAATGGATGCCGACTCTAAAGCATTTCCCAACGGGATCGCTTCGCGACGGGCATGACATCCCTCTTTTACTCTGTATTGCTTGTGCCGTGCTCAATATCAGTGACTAAGATTGAGGTCTTTGGTTGACCTTGAGCTGTCGTTTCCCCTGGAGCGCCTTTGTGTGACGTGGCTCCAGCACGAGAGCTTTGTCGAAGAACTCAAGGGCACGTTGCGGATCGCCCCGTTGTAGAAAGAGAAACCCGAAATTCGCGACCGCGTCGGTGAAATGAGGGTTCAGCTCGAGAGCCTTTCGTAAGTATTGTTCCGCTTCGTCGAGTTGCTGAAGCACAATGGACACTTCTCCACACATTTGCCACGCACTTGGCTCAGCCGGGTCTATCTCGACCGTCGCGACAAATTCCGAGTACGCCTCCTGCCACTTGTGGGTCTTTGTGTAAGCCGTGCCGAGCATGTAGTGAGCAATCCAACTGTAAGGGTCCTCCTTCACGCCGGCCTTGAGGTGATCTGTCGCTTCAGCAACCGCCCCGCGTCTCAGAAGTATCTCCCCAAGCGACTCGTTGATCTTAGGGAATTTCGAGTCGAGAGAATATGTCACCTGAAAATGTTGCTCGGCATATTTGAAATTCCCTTTGTAGAAGTAGATCAACCCGGCATTGAAATGGAGATGCGTACGAAAATCACGCGACAACCTAAGATCCTTTGGCAAAAGCTTCTTGTAGTATGAGAGCGCTCGATCGTATTGATTCAGCTTTAGAAACAGATTCCCAATGAGGAAGAGAATCTCATCCTTGTTGTCGCCCCGTTCGACGACCTGGAGAAGCACTTGCTCAGCTGCATCGTAATTCTTCATCTCATAATAGACATGCGATAACTCGATCCACGCAATATCGAGTGATGGCATATCATGAAGGATTTGATGGTAAAGCTGGATCGCGTGGAGAAACTTGCGTTCATCAACAAATGAACGCGCTTGTTCTAACATTTGGGCGAGGGTCGGTTCGTCAATCATACGGCGTCAAAATAGGAATTGGAGAAGTGAATAGCAACCGAAGCTTAGTCCCAAAATCCGGTATAGAGACGATAACATGATCGTGGCATCTGTGTCGGCGGGAAGCGGGTGGAGCCGAAATCATTGCTTGTGGGTTGGCAAGCGATGGTTAGCGTTTCATTCTTGGCGCAAGGGCAATGAGAGGTGAGTTGCTGCTATTGTTGGGCGCCAAGAATTTCGGCTTGTGCGGAGGCTAGACCATCGCGCGTGTTTGATTTCGGCGGGTTTTCTTTTCCGCCACTTTTCTTTTCCAAAAAGAAAAGCGGCAACGCGCCCATGCAACTTCTTGTGATTGTGTTCACCCATTGGGTGAGAAAGTTCACTCTTGTAAGAAACTGAGTATGTAGGGAGACGAGCACGTGATCAATCGGCATCAAGTTTCTATTTCGGAATCAAGCTTAGAAGTCCCGCTTGAGTGACCTCTGTCCAATGACCAGTACTGTCACAATTGTCAGCGCGGAGAGAATACCCAACATCACACTTGAGATAATCAGCCCCTGTGGGTGATAGCGCGTTTGAACAAAGGCGGCTTCGAAGAAGCGGGAGAGCGGGAGAACGACAATAACGACGAGCGCCACGAGATACAAGAGCGAGACGAGAAACGTTAGCGTTGCTCCTTGAGATGAGGCAACGCGAATCGGGTTTTTTTCCTGGAAGTTCGCGAAGTACCCACCCAATCCAAGATTGAGGCTGACCATGGTGAGCGACACCCAGAGACTTGCATGTAACCCGAACCAAAGGAGATACGCGGCGTCGGGTGAGAGACGCCGAAACGGCAGGTTCATGAACGTCGCAACAAAGGCGGCAGGAACAGCAATGAGCGCAAAGCCAAGGAGAAGCTTCAGCGTAAATACCTTTTTTGCTGGAAGTGGAGAGCTAAGAATCATCCAGAATGACTTCCCCTCCAGACTAATCATGGGGAATACGAACCGCAGCGCAAGCGAGCTTGAAAGAAACGCGGAGAACGCGAAGAGTACGAGATAGGTCGCAAGCTGTAACTCCGCAAATCGAATTGCGAACCGAAGGCCGCTTAGGCTCGAAACGAACAACACAACGAGCATAAGAAGCACCGCAAGGTGAATCCATTGGCTCGGTTCCCTGATGAACTGGAAGAATTCTTTCTTGAGAAGGACTTCGAGTTGTGGAGCAAATCTCGACGGCTTTCGAAAGTCAAACCACTTCAGCGTTTCGTATGCTCTTGGCGAGTTCTCCGTCGCCTGCATATCAAACGTGATAAGCCAACTTCTATAGTAGAATCGATGGGCAATCAACAGACAGAGCACAAACGCCGCTGCTGTCACTCCTAAGAGAATCCCCGCAAATGGCAAACCCTGAGCAAGCTCACCCCTCGCCATAAAGAGCATGAACTCCGAAACCCAGTGACTTGGAAGATATTTCGCAAATCCCGGATCGAGCGTCATGAAGTACTCGTCAACATGTGGGTAGTGTTTGTTCACTTCTTCCACCAGCTTGATCGGGTTTGAGAATTTGAAGAAGATGTAGATCAGTCCCACATAGACGGTTGCAAGTCCGGTCATGACTCTACGAAATCCCCATCGTCCCGCAATTTTCATAATGGCCATCAAGATCATAACCGCGAGACACGCAGCAAGGAACATAAGCGGAATCAACAGAAAGCCAA
>JANONN010000086.1:0-4589 GCA_031420835.1 Ignavibacteriales bacterium
ACCGATTCTTTTCCCCTAACAACGTGTATGTTGCACCTGTCTCATCAACAAACGAGTCGTCAAATACATCGCGCATTCTCAACCGGTCATAGTATTCGGCCGATTGAGTAAACGGAAATCCACTTCCAATCTCCCACCGGACACTTGCCTCAAGATCATCAAGGATATGGAAGACGGTGAGGAGATTAGCAGAATGTCGGCGATCGTACCGTGGTGGATATTCAAACCCTTGGATATTGATAATCGTCCATCCTATGGTGTAGGCCGCGTAAACGTCAAGAATCTCGTCTCCATATCGAACAAGAGCCTCGGCGCCGTAGGAACGGCCTTTACTATTCACGTAGTCGGGGTCGATCGCATCGATCTTATCGCGATTATATGTCACGAGAGAACCGTAATGTTTGTAGTACGCTTGCACACTTGTTGACAGAGAACGCCAGATATTTCCGTCTATCCCAAGAACGTAATGGTCAGCCTGTTCTGGTTTGAGATAGTCCGGAATTCGCACCCACGCATCGAAAATGGGAATAACATCGTCTTCGTTATTCACCGTAACAATGTTCTGATTGAAGCGACCGTACGAGACCTTCGCTTTCCAATTCTCAGTCAAACCATAGCTGACATTCAACCGCGGCTGAATCATGGTCAAATCCGGTTTTCGTTGAAACATCGAGCCAATATCAAAATGAAATCCACCGTCGATTTGAAATCGTGTCAGCTTCGTTTGGTATCGCACCCATGACCACGACTCCACATACGAACTGAAGAGCCGCCGTGGAACCCCGAAGTTATTCACAAGTTTGTATTCAAGAGTCGGAAAGCTGAACTCGAAGCCAAAAAAATACAGATCGTGACGATCGGTATAAAGGGTCGCGTTCAAATAGATCCCAGTTTCCTTCACGCGCGTACTCGCAGGTGTAACAGAAGTCGATCCTTTTGTGTCACGACTTGCTTCAAAGTAGTTCTCAAAGCCTACGCCGTAGACGAAGACCCGGTCCTGGATCAACCCTGAACCTGTAAACCCTACAGCATGGTTCTTCCATGAGTAATTTGGTTCAGTATGCTTCGGGGATGTGAGAGCATCACCGCTGAAGAATGCCTGCACGCCGTAGCGTGAATAGTCTTCATTCTCCCGGGTCACCTTAATGAACGCGTCGTAAAATGAAAGCGGGACATCTTTCCCAAACAATCTGCCGAGCGTGTTCTTGAACAACGACTTCCGCCCATTTGCAATCCATCGGAAATCGCCCACGAGCGGTCCTTCCACTTGTAGTTTGGAGGATAAGAAATTGATACTCGCTTTCCCTCCAACCGACGTCGCTCTTCCATCTCGTGTCGATAGGTTGATAACTGAAGAGAGCCGTCCGCCAAATCCAGGTGGGAACGCTCCCGTGTAGACTTCGGTGGTCTTAATAATATCTGGATCGAAGATACTGAACGCACCGAAGGCGTGATAGGGATTGTAAATCTTCATGCCATCCAACAGAATGAGGTTCTGGTCTCCCCCGCCTCCACGCACAAAGAAATGTGAATTCACATCGCTTGCGGAAACGATACCCGGAAGGATTTGAATGGCGCGAAAGACATCGTCCTGCATCATCATTGGGACTCGCTGCAGATCACGTTGGTCAAGCACATGCACGCTCGTGTTGATTTCGACCAGCTCTGGCTTCCCTTTTTCGGTCACAACAACTTCAGAAAACTCAACTGCTTTGGAGGGTAGCTTGAACTCAACAATCACAGGACCAACAATACCGATCCTCACAGATTTCACGCGTTTCTCGTAACCAATAGAGCTTGCGGCAATCTCATAGTCACCGGGAGCAACATTAGGAATGAGGTAGAAGCCGTTGATATTCGCCGCGGCGCCTTTGTTGGTGCCTGTGAGGATAACATTCGCATAGGGAAGCTTTTCTCCGGTGGCGCTGTCAGCAACAACTCCGCGGACATCCACTACCTGCGACCAGGCAGCCACGGGAGCAAAACACAACAACGGAAGGAAAGGAAGACGAGGACTCATGGAAGGGAACTCAAATTGAAATGATGATACAAAGTTTTTGGAGGATTTCCTAACTTCCGATAATTGCAACTGCCTGAAGCTTTTCGTATGTTCACCGCCACAACAAAACTCATCATGTTCCGGAGGTTGCATGGGAAAGAAAGCACTCGTCGGTGAAACCTTCTATCCATCTGATGCGGTCGTCGAACAAACGCGGGTGAAAGACTGGGACGCGCTTGCTGATCTCGCTCACAAAGATCTCGAAGCCTTCTGGGCAAAGGAAGCGGATGAACTCGAGTGGCATACCAAATGGACTGCGGTTCTCGATGATTCCAAGAAACCGTTCTATCAATGGTTCGTCGGCGCAAAGACCAACATCGTACACAACGCACTCGACCGTCACCAGAAAACGGCACGAAAGAACAAGCTCGCTTTGATTTGGGTCGGCGAACCGGGCGATGTGCGGACGTATTCGTACTTCGCTCTTCATCGAGATGTGTGTAAATTCGCTAATGTGTTGAAATCAATGGGCGTGAAAAAGGGGGACCGGATAACAATCTACATGCCCCGCATTCCCGAGATTGTCATTGCCATGCTTGCATCCGCCAAGCTTGGAGCGATTCACTCCGTCGTTTACGGTGGATTCAGCGTTGATGCCCTTCAAGGTAGGATCGACGACTCTGAGTCTCGCGTTGTCATAACCGCTGATGGGGGTTGGATGAATGGGAAGATCGTTGAGCTAAAGAAAACCGTTGATGAGGCGTTGAAACGATGTCCCACTGTCGAAAGCGTGATCGTTGTGCAGCGGACGCGGCAGGAAATCCATATGGAGCCAGCGCGCGACTATTGGTATCACGACTTGATGAAGCTCCCAATCTCCATCGGAACATGCGATACGGAAATTCTCGATGCCGAAGATCCCTTATATATTCTCTACACATCGGGGACAACCGGGAAGCCAAAGGCAATTCTCCACACGCACGGCGGATATATGGTGGGCGTTTACTCGACGCTGAAGTACGTGTTCGACGTTACTGATCAAGACCGATGGTGGTGCGCCGCCGATCCGGGATGGGTAACCGGGCATTCGTACATCGTGTATGGCCCGCTCATCAATGGCGTGACGTCGTTCATGTATGAAGGAGCGCCGACGTTCCCGTACCCCGATCGTTGGTGGTCACTCATCGAAAAATACGGAATCAATATTCTCTATACTGCACCCACGGCGATTCGCGGACTGATGCGATTTGGTGAATCATGGCCAAAGAAACACGATCTGTCTTCTCTCCGATTACTCGGCTCTGTCGGCGAGCCGATCAATCCCGAAGCGTGGAAGTGGTACCACCGTGTCATCGGCAATGAGCGCTGTCCAATCATGGACACATGGTGGCAAACGGAAACAGGAATGTTCATGATCACGCCAACGCCTGTTGTTCCCCTTAAACCCGGATCCGGAACGCGACCATTCTTCGGACAAGATGCGGAAATCGTTGATGAGCACGGCAAGCCGGTTCCCGATGGCGACGAGGGATTTCTTGTCTTGAAACGTCCATGGCCAGCAATGTTGCGAACGATCTACAAAGACCCCGATCGCTATGTTGAGCAGTATTGGAGCAAATACCCCGGCAAGTATATCACGGGCGACTCAGCGCGCCGCGACAAAGACGGATACTTTTGGATCATCGGTCGCGTTGACGATGTCATCAAGGTTTCCGGATATCGACTTGGCTCGGCAGAAATCGAAAGCGCGTTGGCGAGTCATCCTTCGGTTGCCGAAGCGGCAGCCATCGGCTTACCGCATGAAATCAAAGGAAATGCAATCCACGCCTACTGCCTGTTACGTGCGGGTGTGATAGCTACGCCTGAATTGACAGAGGAACTTCGCCAACATGTTGGACAACATCTCGGTCCTATTGCAAAACCTGAGCAGATAACATTTGTCGATAAACTTCCAAAGACTCGGTCAGGCAAAATCATGCGACGCGTGCTGAAGGCACGAGCGATGGGAATGTCTGAAGGCGATATTTCGACGTTGGAAGAGTAGCCACCGATGCCAACCCGCACCGAAACGTTATCGCGTTCCATCAACAAAGCAATCGCACGAGCCTCTCTGGATGAGATCATCAGTCGGCTCAAATCACTCGGTAGTGAAAAGAATCGGGCAGGGATGCAACGCTACGGTATCAACGTTGACAAAGCGTTTGGTGTTTCTGTCACTAAGCTGCGCGCACTTGCCAAAGAGCTCGGCCGGAATCATGAGCTTTCGTTGCAACTCTGGTCAACCGATATCCACGAGGCGAAAATTCTTGCCGCCCTCGTTGCTGAGTCTGACAAAGTTACACCTCGCCAGATGGATGCTTGGGTTCGCGACTTCGACTCGTGGGATGTGTGTGACACCATCTGCGGAAGTCTGTTCGATAAG
Source organism: Ignavibacteriales bacterium (assembly GCA_031420835.1). Classification (GTDB taxonomy): domain Bacteria; phylum Bacteroidota; class Ignavibacteria; order UBA10030; family UBA10030; genus JANONN01. The sequence goes on from JANONN010000086.1 coordinate 4,422, forward strand.
ACACCCCACGCATACAAAAAGGCTGCGGAGTGGTCGAAGAAGGATGAGATGTTCATCAAACGCGCAGGCTTTGCGCTCATGGCATGGCTCGCAGTGCACGATAAGAAGGCAAACGACAAGAGTTTTGAAAAGTTCTTTCCCCTGATACGACGCGCCTCAACGGATGAG
>JANONN010000087.1:0-3018 GCA_031420835.1 Ignavibacteriales bacterium
CCAAGATTCCTTTCAGAATCAATCAAAACTCCAAAAAGCTATTCTGAAAACCCTTGCCCCATTGGGGCTTGCCGCCAAGGAGAAACGGTTTGACGTCGCTGTGAAGAACGCAAAACGATACCGGATTGTCCAATCCGTTCGCGCCGGTCACGTTCGTGGCGGCCATTCGTTTCACTAGATAAGGATGTCACCGTATTGTTTTGAGAAGTGACGAGAAATCAGTATCTTCTCTTCCTAATAACTATACTCAACAACTATTCCGATGGAGAGCTTATGAAATACGGGCGCCTGCTTTTCCTGACATTGACCTTTTTCTCGCTCTGGGCGCATCAATCTCTCGCTCAATTTACGCCAACATTGGAGTCAGCCGCGCTTCGGTATGCAGATAGCGTCGTTGCGTTCAGTACTCAATGGAGTCCAACATCATGGTCAGCACAGCAGGCGCTGGGATCCCCGAACACTTACCCCAACTACGGGGATATTGCAACTGCGTGGGCGAGCTTAACACAAGATGATCAACGTGAATTTTTGGAATTGTGGTATTCCAATCCTGCTCGCATCAGCCATGTTGCAATTTATGAAACGTACAACCCGGGCGCTGTTGATACGATCTACGTAAAGAATCCGAATACAAGTTTGTGGGAAGTCGCGTGGTCGGGTACCGCTCTGTCCGCTGGTACCACATCGCGAATTTTTCAGGTCTCATTCCCCCTGACGAGTTTCAACGTCAGTGAAATTCGAATTGCGATCAACTCTCCCATCGTCCCAAGTTGGAACGAGATTGATGCCGTCGGTATTTCTGACTCTCCCATCATGACAGCCGGCCATGAAGAAGAAATCCCGATACGTTCTTTCGAGCTCCGCCAAAACTATCCCAATCCTTTCAACCCATCAACGACGATCGAATACCAGCTTCCACATTCAGGGTTAGTGTCATTGAAAGTCTTCAACTCATTGGGTCAAGTTATTGCAACACTGGTGAACGAACACCAGGGAGCAGGAATACATAAGATCAATTGGAAAGCGGACGGTCAACCGAGCGGGGTGTACTATTGTAGAATAGAAACCGATAGATTTCGCGAGACCAAGAAGATTATTCTTCTGCGGTGAGCGACAGGAGACTCACCTGAATCTCACGAGCTGCCGAAAGCTCATCACGTCTAGCAGGTTGCTGAACAGAAACAATGCAAAAAGACTTACTGTGGAGCGCTTGGCAAATATTCAAGCGGTAGCGTATCGGCGATTCTTTCAAACGACCAGTATCCATAGACTACAAACGTAAGGGGATCGTACAACTGACCGCTGGAATTCACGATCGTCGAGAGCCGTTGCATGGAAAGCCATGAAGTTTGCTCACCCCTCGTTTCATCTCTCCAAGTTCTCGTAGATAGTAGACCGGTCGGTGTGTCACGACTGGTTGAGGGGCGGATCTTCCCCGGAAAGTCGAGATACGCCGCTTCCTCAGATTCCTCCTTGTAGGTGACCTCAAGAAAATCTGAGAAGTTAACGATCTTCTCGTATTCCTTTTCACTCTTCGTAAGAATTTCCGCGCCATCAACTCTCCGACGCATGCCAGCGGTTCTGGCGCCACCGGCAATGCTCGAAACAATGCTCGCGTCAAAGCCCTCCTCCTTCAAACGATTTGAAAAAAGAGCCGAAAAAAAATGGCGCCGACTACCTCGATACACGCGAAGGCGACCATCCACCCATCGCTTCCGCTCTTTTTCGTCCGTTGCAGTTAGTTCTTCAAAACGAGCGATTCCTCCATACTTCGTAACACCCTGGCGCTCCACAAACAATTGCATGATGAAATGCATTCGATAGCCAAGCGCTCTATTTTCGATGATCAGCGGAGCGCTTGAGGTTGCCTCAAATTGATCAACGGACTTGTCCGCTTTTAGGTCCAATACCTCGGGATTGACCAGCACTGTTGAGATGGAGTTCCTTGTCGTGCCAATGAAGAGCCGTTCAAACCGTTTCACTAAGGCGCGCCACTCGCTTGGGTCTTCTGCCGTGATCTCTACCAGTGCCGTCTCGATCAGTCTCTGTTTCAGTCGAACATCGAGGGGCTTCATCACAGCATCGGTCAGTTTGAGATTGATCATCTTCGTTTCGTAGCCGACCATCGAAACGACGAGATCATACACACCGACCGGAATGCTTCGGATTTCAAAAATTCCATCATCGCGCGTCGCCGCACCAAGCATCGTGTTGGCGATAAAGACATTCACGGACGTAAGCGGCTCACCAGTAGTTGCATCAACGACCCGTCCCCTAACCTTTACGTAAGGAACGGTCTGGGCTGTCGCAAGAAGTGCCATCAGACACACCAGTGCAATGTATGACAAGAAAGCTCTCCAGTTCATTTCCGCTCACACGCTGTTCTTTGGAATGTCATCATGTTGCCATGTTGTCATGTTTTGATGTGTTGATGTGCTCATGTTTTCATTTAGCATCTTTCATCTTGCATTTCTCATTTTGCATTTTCCATTTTTCATTGCTCAGTGTATTCCCGGCTCCGTCATCGCGCGCAAGTCGAAAACCTTATCGAGTTGCTCCTTTGTGAGAAGCCCTTTTTCCAACACAAGCTCACGGATTGGTCTGCCCGAATTCACATACTCCTTGGCGATTTCTGCCGCGGCCAGATACCCAATGTGGGGATTCAACACGGTAACAATGCTGGTGCTGTTCTCTGCGTAGAACTGGCAGCGCTCCATATTGGCCGTGATACCATCGATGCAGAACTTAATATACACGCTGATCGCATTCCGGAGAATCTCGATTTCGTGAATCAAGTTGAACGCTACGACCGGCATCATCACGTTGAGCTCGAGTTGGCCAGCTTGAGCGGACATGAGAATCGTTATGTCGCAGCCCATGACTTGGTAGCAAACCTGGTTCACCATCTCGGACATAGAAGGATTGACCTTGCCGGGCATGATAGAAGAACCCGGTTGAACGGCAGGTAAGTTGATCTCTGCAAGTCCAGTCTTCGGCCCTGAACCAAGAAGCCGGATG